>NZ_JMLO01000012.1:0-176576 GCF_000686785.1 Rhodococcus sp. UNC363MFTsu5.1 | reverse complement strand
CATCCCGTCCGGCCCCATCTCCACATAGCGGCTGGACCATCGTTTGGCGGTGGGCCAGGAGACGTTGAAGTGTTCCGCCGCCCTTGCAATGGGCCAACCGTCGTCGACGACGCGTCGGGCCAGCAGCAGCCGGCCTCTTGGGGTCAGTGGTGCGTTAGCGTGAACCACGAAGGTCTCCTGTCCGCGATGTGGGTGTCTAAGCAGCTCCACTTCACGACAGGAGACCTTCGCTGTTCAACGACCAGTCACAGCGTGTCGTCGCAATCCCTCAACCAACCTGCCTGGGCAGTACAGCTAGGCGGCTCCGCCGCCCGTGAGTCCTTCTGGTCCCCATAAGGGCCAGAAGGACTCACGGGCGCGCAGCGCCTAGGCGAACGGGTTCGCGGTGCGGCCGACCAGGTCGGCCACCGACTCGATGACGCGCGTCGGCCGGTACGGGAACATCTCGACCGACTCGCGGGTGGAGATGCCGGTGAGCACGAGGATGGTCTGCAGCCCGGCCTCGAGGCCGGAGACGACGTCGGTGTCCATCCGGTCGCCGATCATCAGGGTGTGTTCGGAGTGCGCGCCGATCGCCCGCAGCGCCGAACGCATCATCAACGGGTTCGGCTTGCCGACGTAGTACGGCTCGCGCCCGGTGGCCCTGGTGATCAGCGCCGCCACCGACCCCGTCGCGGGCAGCGAGCCCTCGCGTGAGGGCCCGGTCGCGTCCGGGTTGGTGGCCAGGAACCGGGCGCCGCGTTCGATCAACCGGATCGCGGTGGTGATCGCCTCGAACGAGTAGGTCCGGGTCTCGCCCAGCACGACGTAGTCCGGATCGCGATCGGTGAGCACGTACCCGATGTCGTGCAGCGCGGTCGTGAGTCCGGATTCGCCGACGACATAGGCGCTGCCGTTCGGGCGCTGGGTGCGCAGGAAGGTGGCGGTCGCCAGCGCCGAGGTCCAGATCGCCTCCTCCGGGATGTCGAGGCCGGTCTGCACGAGGCGGGCGCGGAGGTCGCGGGGAGTGCGGATCGAGTTGTTGGTCAACACGACGAACGGGGTGCCCGCCGCCTGCAGTTCGGCCAGGAACTCGTCGGCCCCCGGGATCAGGTGGTCCTCGTGGACGAGGACCCCGTCCATGTCCATGAGGTACGTCCAGCCGGTGTTCGGCTCGTGGGTGGTCACGGGTCAATTGTGCGGGTTGGGTGTTCCCGGTGTCGGTTCGCGCCGACACGAGGGCCGGGCTGGAGACGCGGCGGCTCGAATTTTCGGGCGATTCGGACGGTCCGAACTGGACGGTCTCCAAGCTCTTTACCAGCGGTTTTGAATGCGAAAGTGACTGTCGTCACGGTGGTTGACATCGGTCCGCGCACCGCCTTTACTAAGCCTGCCCTCACGAAGGGCAGGCTAACCATGTTTCGCGCCGTACGGCAGATCTGACCTGCCGGCCACCCCTGATGGTTCGGGCGCGAAGACTCATTCGCCGTGCGCGTCGGAGCGCGCGGCGTCAACCGAAAAGGACACACTCACGTGGCTGCTTCAATCAAGCGTCGTATCGCCGGTGCCGGTGCCATCGCCGGGTTCTCCGCGCTCGCCCTGATCGCGAACCCCGCCCTCGGTGCGGCTGCGGTCACCGGCTCGTCGACGGTCACCCACGGCGAGAACACCATCACCGTCGCGCTCCACGACATCGCCACCACCGAGCCGCTCAACCACTGCGAGGCGCAGATCTTCCCGTTCGACGCCGCGATCTACGACAAGACCACCCGCGTCGACGAGATCAAGTACGCCGGTTTCACCGGGGGCGCAGCCACCGGCACCTCGATCGTGCTGCCCGCGGGCACCTACGCCGTGATCACCCAGTGCAAGGAGGGCGACAGGGTCAACCCCTACGTCAAGCTCGGCCCGGTCGCGAAGGTGACGCTGACCGGCACCGCGACCCCGGCTCCCGGCGGCACCGGAAGCCAGGACTTCGGCCTGCTCGAACTGCTCGGCGGATTCGGCAGCTAGCGGCCATCGGCCGATCGGGGGAGGCTGCGGCCGGATCAGCCGCGGCCCGGAGACCTCAGAATCGGCGGACCTGGTTGATCGGGGGCAGCTCGGACAGCGGGGTGAGCCCGATCGGCACGCCGGCCCCGTAGGCGTTGAAGACCTGCCCGAAGCCCGCGTAGATGCCGACGTGATCGTTCGCGGCGCGGAAGGTGATGATGTCGCCGGGGGCCATCGCCCATGCGGGGACGGGGTTACCTGCCCACGCCTGCTGCTGGCTGACCCGCGGCAGCTGCACGCCTGCCTGCCGGAACGCCCACTGGGTCAGGCCCGAGCAGTCCCAGGCGTTGGGGCCGGTGCCGCCCCACAGGTATGGCTTCCCGGTCTGGGTGGTGGCCGCGGCCAGCGCGATGAGGCCGGCGGGGCTCGAGATGGGCAGGGCGAACTCGGAGCTGCCCGAGCTCCCCGAGCTGCCTGCGCTCCCCGAGCTGCCCGGCTGGGCAAGGGCGGGGGCGACGGGCAAGGTCGCGAGGCAGGCCGCCAGCGCGGTGCCGGCGAGTGCGCGGCGTAGGTACTTCCCGGATCTGCCGTTCGTTGTCGTTCGGGTCACGGAAATGTCCTCCTCGGTGGTGCACCTGGGAATGGATCTCTGAAACCTTGGATCACAGAACAGTCGCGGTGTGTTACAGATCACTGCTCATTGTGGCCCACAACGCGACAGGGTGGGCGCGAACCGGCGCGGATTCGCCGCCGGTGCCTCGGGCGATGCGAAGATCACCCACGTGGCGGAAATCGAGCGGCCCGACGAGCGGTTCACCCTGGCGAGCGAGCGGACCTTCCTGGCGTGGATGCGGACCTCGCTCGGGTTCCTGGCCGGTGGCATCGCGATGGTCCACCTGGTGCCCGACTTCAGCACCGGGTGGGTGCGCACCCTGCTCGGGCTCGTCCTGATCCTGCTGGCGGTGGCCGCCTCGCTGGTCGGGATGCGGCGCTGGCTGCAGGTCCGGCACGCACTCGAGCGCGGGGCGCCGATGCCCGAGGCCAGGGAGCTGTGGCTGTTCGCGGTCGCCGTGTCGCTGGTCGCGGGGTTCACCGCGGTGGTGACGGTGATCGGCGCGCTCTGAGCGGCCACGCCGAGGCGAACCCGACCCCCCGTGGCGGGCCGAGAATGTCCCGTGCATAGTGAGTCTCGGTTGTGACGGGTAGCACTCGCTAGGAGGAACGGTGGCTCTCAGGCTCGGGTACAAGGCTTCTGCGGAGCAGTTCGGGCCGCGCGAGTTGGTGGAACTCGCCGTGCTCGCCGAGGCGCACGGCCTCGACAGCGCGACGGTGAGCGATCACTTCCAGCCCTGGCGGCACAACGGCGGACACGCGCCGTTCTCCCTCGCCTGGATGACCGCCGTCGGCGAGCGCACCACCACCCTGCAGCTGGGCACCTCGGTGATGACCCCGACCTTCCGCTACAACCCGGCCGTCGTGGCGCAGGCCTTCGCGACGATGGGCTGCCTGTACCCGGGACGCATCATGCTCGGCGTCGGCACCGGTGAGGCCCTCAACGAGATCGCCACCGGCTACCAGGGCGAGTGGCCGGAGTTCAAGGAGCGGTTCGCGCGGCTGCGCGAGTCGGTGCAGTTGATGCGCCAGCTGTGGACCGGCGAGCGGGTCGACTTCGAGGGCGAGTACTACCGCACTGCGGGCGCCTCGATCTACGACGTCCCCGAGGGTGGCATCCCCGTGTACATCGCGGCGGGCGGCCCGGTGGTCGCCCGGTACGCGGGCCGTGCGGGTGACGGCTTCATCTGCACCTCGGGCAAGGGCATGGACCTCTACACCGAGAAGCTGATGCCCGCCGTCGCCGAGGGTGCGGAGAAGGTCGGCCGCACGACCGCGGACATCGACCGGATGATCGAGATCAAGATCTCCTACGACACCGATCCGGAGCTGGCCCTGGAGAACACCCGGTTCTGGGCGCCGCTGTCGCTGACCGCCGAGCAGAAGCACTCCATCGAGGACCCGATCGAGATGGAGGCGGCCGCGGACGCGCTGCCGATCGAGCAGGTCGCCAAGCGGTGGATCGTCGCCTCCGATCCGGACGAGGCGGTCGAGCAGGTCAAGCAGTACGTGGACGCCGGCCTGAACCACCTGGTCTTCCACGCCCCCGGCCACGACCAGCGCCGCTTCCTCGAGCTGTTCGAGCGCGACCTGGCGCCGCGGCTGCGTGCGCTCGGCTGAGTCGGTCTGACGCCTTGCCGCCTGCCACTGGATGCAGTGGCAGGCGGCCTGCGTTCGGGGTCAGGCCCGCTCCCAGGCGAAGCCGTCGGGGTCGGTGAAGGTTCCGGCGTCACTGCCGATGGCGATCCGGTGCGATCCGGTGCCATCCGGGGAGACGCCGGCGTCCTTGGCCGCGGCGCGGCGTCCGTAGAGCGCCAGCCGGACGGGCGACCCGGGGGTGGCGAACTCGACGTACTTGCTGCCGAAGCTCTTCGACACGGACAGCCCGCGGTCGACGTAGGCCTGCTTGCTCGCCTTGACGTTCTCGACTCCCAGCAGCAGCACGACGTCGTCGACCTCACGGGTGGCGGGGCCGGTGTCCTTTTTCTGCGACGTCGCGACCTTCCAGATCGTGCCGTCGGGGGCCTGGACCACGCCGCCGTACCCCCAGAAGCTCTTCTTGGCCGGCTTCAGCGCCGTGAAGCCGGCGTCGAGTGCGGTGCCGATGAGGCTGTCGACGGTGCTCGGCTGGCCCACCACGAGCGACATGACGAATCCGCGAAAGCCGGTGGTCGGTGCCTCGGAGGCGCGGACTCGCACCGTGTCGCCCAAGCCGAAGGCGGCGGTGTAGGAGGCCTCGGCGGCCGTGGGGTCGGAGACTTCGAGGGTGATGAGGTCGATGGAGGTCATGGCTGTTCCTTCGGTGAGTTGGTTGGCGGTCGGAGCCGATGCGGGATGTCGTGGGGGTGAATCGGACGTGCCATCACCATCTCCCGCGGCGGGTGCCGTGCACATCCGTGGCGACCACGGAACCGTCCACTGATCGGGCACGGATCGGCTTGCGCTCGCCCGGCACGCGTCCGGGCCGACCGGCCCCCGGGCGGCGCACTAGGCTTGCCCGTCATGGACGCCAGCGACGAGGTCATGGAAGCCGCACGCCGGATCGGGGCGGTGTTTGGCGGGCTGCCGCAGGTGCTGCGATTCCGGGCCGCGGTCGACGCGGACGCCGACGGCGAGACCCCGGACGAGGTGTCGATCGCCGTCGGGGACGGTTGCCCCGGGCCGGGTTACGCCTCGTACGCGACGCTGGACATGTCCCGTTTTCCGACGAATGTCACCACCGACGACGGCAGGCCGATCCGCACCGAGCTGGTCACGGTCGGCCGCGCCGACTACCGGGCGCTGGCCGACGTGCTCGCGCAGTGCGCCTTCGCGGTGGCGTCCGGTTCGTTCCACCTGACGCCGAACTGCATCATCCCGAATGCGATCCGCGAGGTGGACCCGGAGCGGACCATGAAGCACCTGCTCCTGGTCGTGCCGTTCATCTGGCCGGACCTGGAGATCCTGGTCGACACCGAGGAGAGCGTCGACACCTGGCTGCAGGCGGTGCCGATCAGCGACAGTGAGCTCGAGTTCTCGTCCGCCAACGGGACCGATCAGCTGTTCCGGCGGCTCGAGGAGGCAGGCGCGGACGTGTCGGACATCGATCGCGCGTCGGTGCTCTGACGCGCAGGCAGGGTCAGCCGGGCGTGCCCGATCAGCGCCGCCGCCGCCGAACTGGCCGGGCCGTCCGAGCGCCAGGCGAGCGCGATGCGGCCGTGCAGCCCCGGCCGGGTGATGGTGACTGCCCGCAGCGCGCTCGCGTGCGCGGCCGCGACCGTCGTCGGCAGGACGGCCACCCCGAGCCCGCGCGCCGCCAGCCGTGCCAGGACATTCGGGTCGCTCGCCTCGAACGCGACGCGGGGCGTGAATCCCGCTCGGGCGCAGGCGGTGTCGAGGGCCGTGCGGAGGCCGGTGCCGCGGGGAAGGGCGATCAGTTCGCGGTCGCACAGCGCCTCGAGGGTGACGGTGTCGCGGGCGGTCAACGGGTCGTCCGGCGGGGCCGCGGCGACGAACGGCTCGTCCACGAGGACGTGAACGGACACCCCCGGTGGCGGTGGTCCGGCCAGCCCGACCAGCGCGACGTCGAGCCGCCCCTCGCGCAGCGCGCCGAGTAGCCGCTCGGAGGTGTCCTCCGAGAGGGAGATGCCGACGCCGGGATGCTCGGCGTGGAAGCCGGCCAGCATGTCCGCAACGGTGACCGTCGGGCCCGCGGTGACCATCCCGACGGACACGTGCCCGCGAATCAGCCCGGCCAGCTCGTCGACGGCGGCGCGCGCCCCCGCCACGGCGGCAAGGGCGGCCCTGGCGTACGGGAGCACTGCCTCGCCCGCTGCGGTCGGCCGGACGGTGCGGCCCGATCGGTCCAGCAATTCCTGTCCGAGTTCGCGTTCGAGCCGGCGGATCTGCGCGCTGACGCCCGGCTGGGCGACGTGCACCCGCTCCGCCGCCCGGGTGAAATTCGCCTCCTCGACGACCGCCACGAAGTACTCCAGCTGGCGAAGTTCCATAACCAGAGATTCTAGCTACGAGACAAACCAGTTCTTGGACTTATTGCTGTGGTCCTCGCAGGATGGAGTGGTCAGGCACACCAGCTCCGTGCGGAGCGAGCAAGAGGGAGAACGCGATGACCGCAGTACGCGAAAAGGCAACCACTCCAGAGGATCTGGCCCGGATGTTCGTCGAACGAGCCAATGCGGGCGACGCGGCCGGGGTCGCCGAGCTGTACGAGCCCGACGCCGTCCTGGCCTTCCCGCCCGGCAGTGAGACCGTGGGCCGGGAGGCGATCCGCGCCGTCATCGAGCAGCTCCTGGCGAACCGGCCGCACTTCGAGGTCGAGGAGCCGATGCCGACGGTGCGCAGTGGTGACCTGGCGATGACCTCCACGCGGCCAGCGGACGACACCGGCGGTCGGGTACAGGTGGTGCGGCGGCAGTCGGACGGGAGCTGGTTGCGGGTCCTGGATCGACCGGAGTCCCGCGGCTGAGTCGTTCGCCGGCGACGTCAGGCGCGCGGATCGACCGGAATCACGACCGGTGGCCGCAGCTCGCGCCGCACCGAGTACTCGGCCTCCCCGTGCAGCAGCTTCTCGCCGCCGGGGACGGACAGATCCACGGACACCGCTCCGGCCTCACAGTCGACGGAATCGATGGCACCGAGCCGCACCGCGACCGCCGTCTCGCACATGCCGAACGCGATCCGCAGGTCGAATCCGACCCTGGCGACCTCGGTGCCGTCGATGAGCAGCGCCACCTCCGGCCGATGCTCGGAGATGACGCGGTAGGGATCGACCAGCATCACCACCTCCTCGCGGCCGGGCGCGGCAGCGGTGACGCGCGCGGCCTCGGCGAGGGCCCGGTACTTCTTCAGGCCGGCCAACAGCAGGGGGCAGGGGTCCTGATCGAGGAATCGCAGCGCGGTGCACAGGATGCGGCTGTCGATCAGCCGCAGCGCCGAGCGCGGCACCGCGCGTGTGGTGGTCACCCGGTCCGGGGTCATCCCGGTCGGCGGCAGGTGCGGCTTCATGCGCGAGGTCAGGGCGACGTCCGACTGCTGCCCGAACACCGTGGCGCGCAGGGTCGTTCTGGTCACGATCTCAGTTCTGGTCACGGCCGTTCTCCTCGATGAACTGGTGGCCGGCGTCTTCCCTTGGCTCGAGGCGCACGGAATGACCGTGCATCTGGCCCGGCGGCGGTTCGACCGCGACGACGGGAGGCGCCGGTTTCGGCTGGGTGTGCACGTGCTCGGCCGGCCACCGCCGGACTTGTCGGGCCCGCACCACGACCCCTGCGCCCGCGGCCGCGGCGACGGAGGTCAGCCCCGCCATGGCGATCAGGGTGGCCGGTGGGGAGCCCGCCGCATCGGGTGTGTCGTTTCCATCGGTGGGCGGGATCGGCCGACCGGTGGTGCTCGACGGACCCGGAATGGTGCTCGACGGACCCTGATCGGGTGTGAGCGTCAGGCGTGGATCCGATGGCCTGGTGGTCGCGGTACCTCCGACGGGCGTACCGGTCGGACCCGGCGTGAGCGTCGACGCACCGTGCTGCGAGCCCACGCTATCGGTGCTCGGCGGGATTTCCGTGGTGCCCGGGGGGTCCGTCGTTTTGGTGTCCGGGTCCGTCCATGGGGGCGGGGACGGAACCGTCGGCAGTGTAGGCCAGGTGGGGACAGTGAGACTCGGCGGCGGAGCGATCCTCGTGGGAACGGTCGGAACGGGAGGCAGGTTGGGCCATTCCTGGCCGCCCCGCCTCGGATCCGGCCAATCGGGAACGGTGGGCCCCGGCAGCGCAACCGACTGCTGCGGCGCCGCTTCGGCACCCGGTGCGGACAGGCCCAGCGCCAGCGCGACGACCACGCCGGCGAGCACGGACACCATCGACCGGGATGTAGTTCGCATTGATACTCATCCCCTGGGGCCAGATCACGCGATCCGGCCTGAGAACGACATTGCCACCCGGTGCGGGGCCGGGCACGAGTAGCCGACTACCCGAATCCGGCGCGCACGATGCGCGTGGCTGTGGCCGTCGGCGGGCCGCGGTCCGCACCACTAGGGTGGACGCCATGGCATCCGCGGAGTCGGCAGTCTCGAGCATCTACATCGCCTCCCCAGAGGGCGACACCGGGAAATCGACCATCGCGCTCGGCGTGCTGCAGATGCTCAGCGGCTCGGCTGCTCGGGTCGGGGTGTTCCGGCCGATCGCGCGCTCCACCGACGAGCCGGACTACATCCTGGAGTTGCTGCTCGACCACACGTCCGCGGATCTCGGCTATGAGCAGTGCCTCGGTGTCACCTACGAGCAGGTACACGCCGACCCGGAGCTGGCGCTCAGCGAGATCGTCTCGCGCTACCACGATGTCGCGGAACAGTGCGACGCCGTGGTGATCATCGGCAGCGACTACACGGACATCGCCAGCCCGAGCGAGCTGAGCTACAACGCCAGGATCGCGGTGAATCTGGATGCGCCGGTGCTGCTCGCGCTCCGCGGGTCGGGCAGGACCCCCGACGAGGTGCTACAGCTGGCCCAGATCTGTGCGGCCGAGCTGCGCGCCCAGCATGCCCACCTGGTCGGCATCGTCGCGAACCGCTGCGACCCCGCCCGGCTCGCCGAGGTGACCGCGGCGCTGGAGCCGATGGCGGTGCCAGCATGGAGCCTGCCCGAGATCCCGTTGCTGGTCGCGCCGACAATGGGTGAGCTGCTGACGGCGGTCGACGGCGAGCTGTACAGCGGGGATCCCGAGCTGCTGCAGCGGGAGGCGCTGCACGTGATGGTCGGCGGCATGACCGCCGAGCACATCCTCGAGCGGCTCTCGGAGGGCGTGGTGGTGATCGCCCCGGGCGATCGATCCGACGTGCTGCTCGCGATGGTCAATGCCCATGAGGCGGAAGGTTTTCCGTCGCTGGCCGGGATCATCATGAACGGCGGCATCGCCCCGCACCCCGCCATTGCGAAGCTCGTCGCGGGTCTCAAGCCGCGGTTGCCGATCCTCACCACCGACCTCGGGACCTTCGACACCGCCAGCGCAGCCGCGCAGGCAAGGGGACGTGTCGGGGTCGGCTCGCAGCGCAAGGTGGACACCGCGCTGAGTCTGATGGAGCAGCGCGTGAACGCGGCCGACCTGCTGACCCGCCTCCAGGTCGCCAGGCCAGAGGTGGTGACCCCGCAGATGTTCGAGTACCAGCTGATCGAGCGGGCCAGGGCGGACCGCAAGCACATCGTGCTGCCGGAGGGGGACGATGACCGGATCCTGCGGGCCGCCGGACGGTTGTTGCAGCGCAAGGTCGCCGACCTGACCATCCTCGGCGAGGAGGGCCCGGTGCGCAGGCGCGCCGCGGAGCTCGGCGTCGACCTGAGGGCGGCCACCGTGCTCGACCCGACGAACTGCGAGTACACCGATGAGTTCGCGCAGGAGTACGCGCGACTGCGGGCGCACAAGGGGATGACCCTCGAACGCGCCCGCGAGGTGATGGCCGACATCTCCTATTTCGGAACGATGATGGTGCAGTTGGGGATCGCGGACGGCATGGTCTCCGGTGCCGCGCACACCACCGCCCACACCATCCGGCCGTCGTTCGAGATCATCAAGACCGCGCCCGGCGTCTCGACCGTCTCGAGCATCTTCCTGATGTGCCTGGCCGACCGGGTGCTGGCCTATGGGGATTGCGCGGTCGTGCCGGACCCGACCTCGGAGCAGCTGGCGGACATCGCGATCTCCTCCTCCCAGACCGCGGCCCAGTTCGGCATCGATCCGCTGATAGCGATGCTGTCGTACTCGACCGGCGACTCGGGCTCCGGCGCCGAGGTGGACAAGGTCCGCGAGGCGACCGTCCTTGTCCGCGAACGGCGCCCGGACCTGTTGGTGGAGGGGCCGATCCAGTACGACGCGGCGATCGAGCCGACGGTGGCGAGCACGAAGCTGCCCGATTCGAAGGTGGCGGGCAGGGCGACGGTGTTCGTGTTCCCCGACCTGAACACCGGGAACAACACGTACAAGGCGGTGCAGCGCAGCGCAGGGGCCGTCGCGGTCGGCCCGGTCCTGCAGGGCCTGAGGAAACCGGTCAACGACCTGTCCCGCGGTGCGCTGGTCCAGGACATCGTCAACACGGTCGCCATCACGGCGATCCAGGCGCAGGGCGTCACCGAAGGGGGCCAGCAGTGAACGGTCCGGTGCTGGTCATCAATTCGGGTTCGTCCTCGATCAAATACCAGCTGATCGACCCTGACGGCGGCGAGGCCATCGCCTCGGGGCTCGTCGAGCGGATCGGTGAGCCGGACGGCGTCATCGGGCACCGGTATCGCGGCGCCGACAGCGAGCACCGAGGTCCGATCGCCGACCATGCCGAGGGCCTGCGGCTGGCCTTCGCGATGTTCGCGGAGGCGGGCATGGACCTGGCGGCGGCAGGCATCGCCGCGGTCGGTCACCGCGTGGTGCACGGCGGCGAGGTGTTCTACCGGCCGACGCGGATCACCGCCGACGTCGTCGCCGAGATCTCGCGGTTGTCCGCCCTTGCCCCGCTGCACAATCCGGCGAACGTGGTGGGCATCGAGAGTGCGATGCGGGTGTTCCCCGACGTCCCGCACGTCGCGGTCTTCGACACCGCCTTCTTCCACACGCTGCCGGCGGAGGCCAGGACCTACGCCATCGACGCAGCGGTGGCGGCGGCACACGGGGTGCGCCGCTACGGATTCCACGGCACCTCGCACGAGTACGTCTCCGGCCGGGTGGCCGAGGTGCTCGGCAGGGACAACGCCGAGCTCAACCAGATCGTGCTGCACCTGGGTAACGGGGCCTCGGCCTCGGCCATCGCAGGCGGTAGGGCGATGGACACCTCGATGGGTCTGACCCCGCTCGAGGGTCTGGTGATGGGCACCCGCAGCGGCGACATCGACCCGGGCATCGTGATGCACCTGCGGCGCAGCGCGGACCTGGACGTCGACGCCATCGACGACCTGCTCAACCGCGGGTCCGGGCTCAAGGGCCTGTGCGGGGTCAACGACTTCCGCGAGCTGCGCCGTCTCATCGATGACGGGGACGAGGCGGCCCGGCTCGCCTACGACGTCTACATCCATCGGCTGCGCAAGTACATCGGGGCGTACCTGGTGACACTGGGCAGGGTCGACACCATCGCCTTCACGGCCGGGGTGGGGGAGAACGCGGTCGAGGTCCGTGCCGACGCACTCGCCGGTCTCGAGGCGCTCGGAATCGAGATCGATCTCGACCGCAATGCGGCGAAAGACCGTTCCGCCCGGGTGATCTCGACGGACTCTTCGCGGGTCACCGTGCTGGTGGTGCCGACCAACGAGGAGTTGGCCATCGCGAGGGCCGCGCGCCGGTTCGCCCCGGATGGCGCGGGCGAGCAACCGCAGCGATGATTTTCGGGCGGCTCGAGGGTCTACATTCCCGAAGCCCATCAGACACGGAGAACAACGGAAGAGGAGCGAGTCCCATGCGCATCGTTATCAGCGAGTTCATCAGCTTGGACGGCGTCGTGCAGGCACCGGGTGGACCCGAGGAGGACACCGACGGCGGTTTCGCCCACGGTGGCTGGACCCACCCGTTCTTCGACCCGGAGGTGGTTGGCGGGGCGTTCGACGATGCGCTGAGCAAGGCCGAGGCGCTGCTGTTCGGGCGCCGGACGTGGCAGACGATGGCGGGGGCGTGGCCCGAGCGTGCCGGTGACCCGTTCGCCGACAAGATGAACGCCATCGCGAAGTACGTCGTGTCCGACACACTGGGCGATGACGAGCTGACGTGGGAGAACACCACGCGGATCTCCGGCGACGAGGCCGTTGCCCGCATCCGGGAGCTGCGCGAAACCGAGGGCGGCGACCTGGTGGTCATGGGCAGCCCCACCCTGGTGCGGACCCTCCTGCAGGAAGGCCTCGTCGACGAGCTCCGGCTCATGGTCATGCCGGTGCTCCTCGGCGGCGGGAAGACGATCTTCCCCGACAGCGGCAAGCTGAACACCCTCGAGCTGGTCTCCACCGTCATCAGCAGTGCGGGTGTGCACGTATGCACCTACCGGCCGGCCACACAGGGCTAGGGCATGTCTTCCAATTGGCGTGGCTGCCCCTTCGGAGGCGATTGCGCTTCTGATGGTCCGGTTCGGCGATGACCACCTCGATGCCCCGCGCCCGCAGATGGGCCAGGACCTTGTCGCAGGTGCCGTCGCCGGCGAACCTGCGGTGGCGTTTCCACACCGTCTGCCAGGGACCGAACTCCGCGGGAATGTCCCGCCACGCGATCCCGGTCCGGTACCGGTAGACGATTCCCTCGACCACCTGCCTGTGATCGCGAAACGGGCGTCCCCTGTTGCCGTCTGACGACGGCAACAGGGGCTCGACGATCGCCCACTGTCAATCACTGATCACATTCGTGCGCACCAGGCCGAACATGGTGCCGCACAGACATGATCAGATTAAGGAGACACGTCCTACCGGAAGATCCGTCGGCATCATTCCTCAGGCCCCTTATCGGGTGGCTCGGGCGGCGCCGGGGCCAGGGTCGATGGTGACGGGTCCAGCAGCGGTCGGGACGACGGGGAAGTCGAATATCGCGGTCGGAATGTAAACGGTGGCACAGGAGTTGGGGATGTCGACCACCCCGGAGAGTCGTCCTTCGATCGGTGCGGCCCCGAGCAACAGGTAGGCCTGCTCCGGGCTGTAGCCGAACTTGGTGAGGTAGTCGATGGCGTGCAAACAGGCACGTTGGAAGGACAGCTGGGAGTCGAGGTAGCGCTGTTCGCCGTCGAGGGTGACCGAGGTGCCGGAGAAGGCCAAGAATTCGGTGTAGTTCGGGCCTTCGTTGCCCGGCAGGAAGATTGCGTTCTCGGTGACGCCGTAGAGCTCCATGCCGTTCTTGATCAGATCGACTCGTAGGTCGATGAAGCCGCCCATCTCGATGGCGCCGCAGAAGGTGATTTCGCCGTCGCCTTGGGAGAAGTGCAGGTCGCCGACGGACAGGTTCGCGCCGTCGACGAACACCGGGTAGAAGACCCGGCTGCCGCGGGTGAAGTTCTTGATGTCCTGGTTGCCTCCGTTCTCGCGCGGTGGGGCGGTGCGTGCGGCTTCGGCTGCGGCCCGGCCGAATGCGGTACCGGTCAGTGATCCGAGGATCGCGTCTTGCGGTTCGGGTGGCAGCGCGAGCGGCGGTACCCGCTGTGGGTCGGTCGCGATGAGTGCGCCTTCTCGGGTGTTCCACTTTGCCAGCAGCGCAGCGGAGGGGGCGGTTCCCATGAGTCCGGGGTGCGTGATGCCGGTGAACTGCACCCCGGGGATGTGCCGGGAGGTGGTGGTGTGGCCGCTGAAGTCCCAGATCGCCTTGTAGGCGTCGGGAAATTGTTCTGTGAGAAATCCGCCGCCGTTGTCAGTGGCAAAGATGCCCGTGTATCCCCAGCCCTGGCCGGCGAGGGGACCGGAGTCTTCTTGGGGGATCGGTCCGATGTCGAGGATGTCGACGACGAGGAGGTCGCCTGGTTGGGCGCCTTCAACTGCGAATGGGCCGGAGAGGCAGTGCACGGTGCTGAGTGGGGCATGGAGGACGTCGTCAGCGGAGTCGTCGTTGTGGATGGCGCCATCGAACCATTCGCGGACGTGGACGCGGAACTCGTCGCCCGGTTTGACGGTGACGGCGGCGGGGATGTCGGGGTGCCAGCGGTTGTGGCCGACGAGTTGTTGATCGGTGAACTTTTTGGTGGAGTCGAGGGGAAAGATCAGCTCGGGCATGGCGGGCCTTCTTTCGATGTTAGGGGCGGGGGAGTTTGCGGTGCAACGGGTTTCGGGTGAGCACTCGGTTTTCGGTGTTGGATGGTGGCGCGCCGACGATTGCAGGTTCGCTGGCGGTCCGTTTCGTTTGGTCGATCAGTCGTGCGGCCGCGGACTGAGTCCTGATCAGGCCGGCGCCGCCGAGGCTTCGCGTACTGGGGTTTGCACAGTGCGGGCAGGCGGACTCGAGCGGGACGTCGGCCATTGCGTAGTTGCTGTCGAAGCTGCCGCAGCTTCGGCAGGTGAACTGGTAGTAGGGCACGGCCACCTCCATTAGTTTCATACGGGGCTATTCCGTATGGCGACGATATAAGTCGCGGTAGGTCACCGCGACGAATCCATCAGGTGAGCTTCGTGTTACGTGCGCAGCGCCTTGTGGCGGTCCCGTTAATTTTCATCTGGAGTAGTTCCATTTGGGCCTATTGGCCTTAGCGTCTTGCCTACTGCAGCTCGTGGACACTCCGCAGCTTCGACAGCAAGAGAGGACGCAGATGAGCACCGTCTCGCCAACACCCGTCGGACATCAACCGGTGGATACGGGCACACGAACAGCCTGGTCCAGGTTCCGGGACTGGGCTGCGAAGGACAACATCGAGGACTACTCGCTGCGCTACGCGCCGAAGTCGTTCCGCCGCTGGAGTCCGATGGCCTGTTCCGTGACCGCACTCGGAGGCATCGCGTATCTCGCCGACTACTCGATCGGCGCATCGATCGCAGTCAGCCACGGCGCCGCCAGCGCGATCGTGGCGATCCTCGTCGCTGCGGTCACCATCTTCCTGACCGGTATCCCGATCGCGTACTACGCCGCGAAGTACAACCTCGACATGGACCTACTCACCCGCGGTGCCGGGTTCGGCTACTTCGGGTCCACTCTGACCAGCCTGGTCTACGCCAGCTTCTGCTTCATCTTCTTCGCGCTCGAGGGTGCGATCATGGCCCAGGCGATGCATTTGGCCTTCGACATGCCGCTGCCGGTCGGCTACCTGATCGGCTCCCTCATCATCATTCCGCTCGTTCTGTACGGCATGTCTGCCCTGGCGAAATTCCAGGTATGGACACAACCGTTGTGGCTGATCCTCTTCGCCGCACCGCTGGTGATGATCGCGATCACCGACCCGAGCGGCTTCGATGGGTTCCTCTCGTGGGCCGGAGACGGCGGCAGTGAACGGGTCACTGCAGTCGCGGTCGGCGCGGGCGCAGGCGTTGCACTGTCCCTGATCGCACAGATCGGCGAGCAGGTCGACTACCTGCGATTCATGCCCGAAAAGTCGGAGACACCGCCGCTGCGATGGTGGGCAGCCGTACTCGCTGCCGGCCCCGGATGGGTGATTCTCGGTGCCGCCAAGCAGATCTGCGGAGCGTTCCTCGCGTTCTACATCGCTGGAGAAGTGGGCTTCACCCGGGCCACCGAGCCGATCGAGCAGTTCCTCGGCAGCTACAGCACGATGATCCACAACCCCACCGTGGCACTCGCGATCGCCACCGTCATGGTGCTGCTCTCCCAGATCAAGATCAACGTCACCAACGCCTACTCGGGTTCGCTGTCGTGGTCGAACTTCTTCAGCCGCGTTCTCCATGTCCATCCCGGTCGGGTCGTCTGGCTCGCCCTGCACATCGCGATCGCGCTGACACTGATGCTGGCGAACATGTTCACCGTCCTGAACACGATCCTGGGGTTCTACTCCAACGTGGCCATCGCCTGGATCGGGGCCATCGTCGCGGATCTCGTCATCAACAAGGGGATTCTCAAGATCAGCCCGCCCTACATCGAGTTCAAGCGGGCGTACCTCTATCCGATCAACCCGGTCGGATTCGTTTCGATGCTGGTCGCATCATCGGTCTCGATCGTCGCCTACTTCGGAGCCTTCGGCGCCTTCCTGCAGGCGTGGTCGCCCTACCTGGCTCTGACGATCGCACTGGTCCTGACCCCGCTCATCGCGGTCCTTACCGGCGGCAAGTACTACCTGGCCCGGCCGAACCCGCTCCGTGAAGAGATCGAGAAGGAACCACTGTGGGCCGGGCAGACCCTCCTCGACATCGTGGACGGTAAGCGTTACGAACTCCCCGACATGGTGCACGACTGCCCGTTCCACGGCGGACCGATCTCCTCGCTCACCTGCACACTCACGAAGAACTGTCACGAGCAGTGCCAATCCGCGTCCTACGAGAATGCCGTCGACGCTGACGGACTCGGCCTTCGGAAGGCGCAAAGCGTCGTGTGATTGCCGTGGACGTCCCGGCCAGGTCGTTCATCCGACCTGGCCGGGACTGTTACGTCACGGCTGCCTGTTCTCCCCGGGGTGAACGACTTGGGCTTACATCGGAGAGTCTCAGGTCAATTCGGCGAGAACGTTGAACTCGAGTTCGTCCGCGGCGGCGAGATAGACGGGCTGGGTGGTGTGGGTTCCGCGTACCCGGACCTCACCCCGCGGACCGCCGTAGGTAACGGAGGGGGCATGGCGTTCGATCGCACGCAGGTCGAGGCTCCGGGCAGCCTGTGCCAAGGCCGCGAACAGCAGGATCCCCTCGTAACAGGATTCGCCGATGTTGTTCAGCGCGGGCGCCGCCGGACCGTGGTGTTCGAGGTAGCGGGCACCGAAATCCATGCCTGCCGACGAGATCAGGCCCTCGAAGTAGCCACTGGCGGTGAATAATCCGCGTGTGCTGTCCGGGCCGCCCGAGTAGAGCACGTCCTCGCCGATCATCATGCTCAACCGGATGCGGTCCTCGTCGAGGCCGGCCTGTGCGAACGCATCGTTGAAGGCGGCACAGTCGGCGCCGACCATCAACAACAACACTCCCTGTGCCCGCGAGCGCCGAACCATCTCGAGCGCCGCGGCGAAGTCGCGTCCACCGAGCGGGACGAACGATTCCCCGACGATGTCCATGCTGGTTGAGCAGGCGAAGTCCCGTGTTGTCCTTGCTGTTTCCCGTGGCCACACATAGTCGTTGCCGACCAGGCACCAGCGGCGGATTCCCAGTTCGGTGCGCAGCCAGCTCATTGCCGGGAACAACTGCTGCTCCGGCGTCTCGCCGACCATGTAGACACCGTCGGAATCCTCGCCGCCCTCGTAGAAGGTGGTGTAAACGTACGGTACCCGACCCGCGGTCGTCGGTGTGATCACCTTGCGAGCATTGGACAAATGCCAGCCGACGACGCCGTCAACGGACCCGGAGCTGACCATCGCGTCGATTTGCGCCGCCAATACCGGCAGCGGCGCCCCGGCGTCGACAGGGTGCAGCCTCACGGGCCGGTCAAGAATGCCACGTGCCGCATTGATGGCTGCGACGGCCAGGTCCGCGGATGCCTCGCAGGACGGGCCGAACATTCCAGCCGCACCGCTGCGTGGCACGACCAGCGCAATGTCGATGCTCTGTCGAGTGCGACCGAAAGCCGAGATCGAATTCGTCATGGGATTCACCGCCGCCATATATTTCTATCTGAAACAATCCCATACGGCGCTGTATAGTGTCTTTGTGGACAATAGCACCGGTGCCACCGCGCTCGAGGAGTTGACGCGACTGGTGAGGCAAGCCTCACAAGAACTGGAACGGTCCATCTCAACCTGCCTCGGAGAAACCTCGACCGCCCGCTGGCATGTACTTGTCGCCGTGGCGGACTCGGTCGGCCACCCGATGGCGCAACTCGCCGACGCAACACAGCTCACCGGGGCCAGTCTGACCCGGCTGATCGACGCGATGATCGCCGACAACCTCGTGCACCGCAAAGTCGACGACACCGACCGCCGGCGCGTACTCGTCTTCCCCACCAGGCGAGGACTCGCTACCCATCAGAAGATGACCCGCGCCATCGCGGCCGGCGGCCTGGACCGGTTCGCCGACGACAACGGCCGACTGGCACGGTCATTGAGTGCATTCCTCGAACAACTGCACGACCCCGAGCCTGCCCGGATCTAGAGCCAGGAACGCTGGGGCGACTCACCAACCGGAAGGCTGGTTCGCCGGGCAGCCAATGTCGGTTTCAGAATAGATATGGGAACCGCAGATGGCGCGACCCGTCAGTTCCACAGTCTTGGAACTGCTGACTGGCGGGGCGAATTAGCAGTGGGCGCCAGTTTCGACCCCCACGATCCGAACTGTGACCCGACGCTCCCGACAGGATCGGAACTGCCACCGCCCACCGTGCGGAGGCAAACCAGTCAGCGGCCGACACGAGGTTGGGGTCATCGAAAACAGCAGCGACTTTGTGAGTAGCTCGCATCTACGAGATGCCCTTCACCGCAGTAAGAACTGGACCATAGACAAGCCCAGTTCTTCCGCCGGGCAAGGGCATCTCGCCTCACGCCACGCTCACATCGGACCGTGCGGTGTCCGCTCAGATCAGGCTCTTGGGCCGGATCGAGTTGGCGAGGTCCACGAGTGCGTACCGGTGTCTGCGGTCCTCGGCGTTGCGCGCGAGGGCCCGCAGCCCGGCCTCGGTGCCCGCGCGCAGTCCCCGCTCGGTGAAGGCCACCCCGAGGATCGGTTCTTGTTCGGATTTCGCGACGTGGCCGAGCAGCACCCAGTCCAGCGCGGTGCCGAGCACAAGCGTGCGCATCTGCAGCGCCCGACCCTCGTTGGGCGGCAACGCGTTCACCCGGCGCGCCGCCTCCCGGATCGCGGTCTCGCCGATCTCCTCGATGGGTGCGCCCGAGAGCAGCGTGAGCACCGAGGTCATCCGGGCGACGTTGAAATGCCGTGAGCTCGGCGGCACCTGATCGAGGGCCGCGATCGCACCGGTGGTGTCACCCCGGTCGGCCAGTTGCCTGGCGAGCCCGAAGGCGGCGCTGACCATGCTGCGGTCCGTGCGCCACACCGTTCGGTAGTACTTCTCGGCGAACCCGCGCCACTGCTCGGGCTGATCGGTGTCCCAGTGCTGGAGAATGAGTTCCGCGGTGGCGGCCAACGCCAGCTTCGGGGCCATCTCGCCGGGCAGCGCCTCGAGGACGGACTCGAACTGGCTCATCGCCTGCTCGTACTCCGCGCCGAGGAGGGAGGCCATCCCGCTGTACCAGTCGACCCTCCAGTTCGATCCCTTTGCCGCATTGAGCGAACCGAGCACCCGAGACGCCTCCGTCGCGTCGCCGAGGTCGAGGTGGGCCTTCGCCTCCGCCAGTGCGATCTCGGCGGTGAACCCCGGGCGGCCGTCCACCGTTCGCTCGAGTCCGTTCGCCCTGGCGTGACGGATGGCGTCCAGGGTCTGATCCGGTTCCGCGTGCACCGCGGCGGCCAGCAGGGCGGCGCTCGGGTCGGACGGGTTGATCAGCGGAACGGCGAGCGCGGCCGTGATGTCGCGCCCCGACATGGTCGGCTCGTGCGTGCGGCCGTCGACATAGACATCGGTCTGCCGCACCGCCTCGTCGGTACCGAAGGTGGTGCGCTGCGGGCTGAACAGTTCGGAGAGCCCGGGCCGCTCCTCGTCGGTCTGCTGCGCCAGGATCTCGCGGAGCACCCCGGTGAGCTGGCTGGACATCTCCTCGGCGGAGCGGAACCGGTGGTCGGGATCGGCCGCGGTTGCCCGCAGCAGCAATCGACGGAAGGACTCGTACTCGCCGAGCAGCGGTGCCTGCTCGGGGCCGGGCAGTCCGTCGAGGTATTTGCCGTTGGCGGAGGGCATCTGGAGGCACAGGACGGCGAGGGTCCGGCCGACCGTGTAGATGTCGGAGGCGACCGTCGGGCCGGTCCTGAGAATCTCCGGCGCCTGGTAGCCGGGAGTGCCGTAGAGGTAGCCGTAGTCCTCGATGCCCGCGACGGCACCGAGGTCGATCAGCTTGAGCTGATCGTCGGTGATCATGATGTTCTCCGGCTTGAGGTCGTTGTAGACCAGGCCAACCGAATGCAGGTACTCGAGCGCGGGCAGGATCTCGAGCACGTACGCGATGGCCTGTTCGACCGGAATCCGTTCCGGCCGTTTGTGAGTGCTGAGTACATCGCGGAGCGAATGCCCGGCGACATACTCCATGACGATGTACCCCATCGGGCTGCCGTCGGGCCGCGGATGCTCGACGAAGTTGAAGATCTTCACGATGCTCGGGTGCGCCACCTCTGCCAGGAACTGCCGCTCGGCGAGCGCGACGGCCTGCGCCTCGGCGTCCCCGAAGTGCAGCAGGCCCTTGAGCACCACCCAGCGGTCGCTGACGTTGCGGTCGATCGCGAGGTAGATCCAGCCGAGACCGCCGTGCGCGATGCAACCCTGCACCTCGTACTGACCGCCGACCAGGTCGCCGGGACCGAGCAGCGGGGTGAAGTCGAAGATGGTGCCGCAGGAGGGACAGGTACCCGCGGACGCCCCTTGGCCGGAGGGACCCTTGCGGCCGACCGGCTTCCCACATTTCCAGCAGAACCGCTTGTTCTCCGGCACGACGGGATCGACCATCATCGCGTTGGCGGGCTCGACGGCGGTGACCGGCGGGACCTCGACCAGCCCGCCGCCGAGGCGGCGGCGCACGCTCGTGCGCGACCGTTGCGAGCGACTCCCGCGCCCGGTGGTGCGGGCGGGCGCGGACGATTCCGGAGCCGTCGCCCGGGTGCGGCCGGTGGCTTCCGGTGCGGAGGCCTGGGTGCTGCCTGAGGTTTCCGGTGCGGAGGCCTGGGTGCGGCCGGACGGTTCCGGCATCGAGGCCTGGGTCCGTTCGGACCGCTCGGTCGACGCGGACGGCGGCTCCGGGACCGACGGCTCCGGACCCGGATCTCCTTGCGTTCCAGCCATTGTCTCCGCTTTCAGTCCAGGTAGTGCGGGACCGGTGGGCCCGGCGACGGCCCGAGTACTCTCAGCCACCGATCGTAGATCCGATTCCAGGTGCCGTCCCGTCGCATCCGCTCCAGGCTGCCGTTGACCATCCGTACCAGGTCGTCGTCGGACTTGTTGATCCCGATCCCATACGGCTCCGAGCTCAGGCTCTCGCCCACGATCTCCAGGTACGGGTCCTGGGCCGCGAGGCCGGCCAGGATCGAGTCGTCGGTGCTCACCGCGTCGACCTGGCGCTGCTGCAGTACCACCAGGCAGTCGCCCCAGTTCGGGACCGTGACCACGGTCGCCTCGGGCTGCACCTGCTGGATGCGACCGACGGAGGTGGTGCCCTCGGCCGCACAGACGCGCTTGCCTGCCAGGTCGGCTGCGCCGCTGATGCCGGACCCCTTGACCGCCAGCACCCGCTGCTGGGCCTGGAAGTACACCGTGGAGAAGTCCACCTTCTCGCGGCGCTCGCAGGTGATCGTCATCGTCTTGACCACCGCATCGACCGTGCTGTTCATCAGCGCCGGGATGCGGCCCGCGGAGGGCAGGATCCGGAACTCCACCCGGTTCGGGTCGCCGACCAGGTCGCGTGCCAGTTCGCGCGCGATGTCCGCGTCGAAGCCCTCGATGGCGCCCGTCGCCGGATCGCGGAAGCTGAACAGATTGCTGCCGGTGTCGAGCCCGACGATGAGCCTTCCCCTGGCGCGGATCTCGGCGAGGGAGGTGCTCGGCGGCGACTCGGGCGCGACGCCGGGGAAGGGACGCAGGCTCGCGGTTGGATCCCCGCAGCTCGCCTCGTTCGTCGGCGGTCCCGTCGGCGGCGGCGCGATCGTGGCCCCCTCGGGCAGGGGAGGCTCGGTGTAGCCGCCCGTGTCCGCGACGATGCTCGGCTCGGCCTGCGTGCAGCCTGCGGTGATCAGGGATGCGGCGACGAGCAGGGCGGCCCCGGTGGCCCGCCACCTCGGTCGCGTCGGGCGCCGCTCGGCCGACACGGATGCGGGTCTCGTCACTGGTACTCCCGAAGCCGTGGCCAGAGGCCGACCCCGACGCCTGCCGCTGCCACGGCGGAGAGCACGAGCGCACCGGAGCCGAGGCCGCGCAGGGTCGAGTGGGCGCGGTCGACATCGGCGCGCAGCTCGCTGCGGGTCGCGACGATGGCGTCGTCGAGTGCGGCGTCGGCCCGGGTGAAGTGTGCCGTCGAGTCCTCCGCGCCGGGGCCGGTGACCACGGCCGCGGCCCCACCCCAGTCGCCGTTGTCGAGCAGGTGCTGAACCCGCTCGTGGGCGGCGGACCAGTCCTTCCCTGCCTCGGCGGCCTCGTCGACCAGATCGGTGGCCACCTTCACGCGGCCGTTGTTCGGATAGCCGGCCAGGATCTCCTCGAGGCGCGTCAGGTGCGTGCCGAACGCCGCCGCATAGCCGCCCTTCACGTCGCGGCGAACCAGGCCGAGGGTCTCGTCGGCCCTTGCCTGCTGGGCGAGGATGCGCCCGGTGGTCAGCTGCATCAGCGGGCGGGCGCCCTGCTCGAGGGCCCGTCCGGTCGACGTCGAGGAGATCAGCCCGGCGATCAGCAGCCACCCCAGCAGCGCCGCGATCGCGACGGCGGACAGGATCAGACCCGGGTTCAGCATCCGCCTGGTCCATCCGGCGAGCAGGACCAGGCCGACCACGAGGGAGATCAGCGACAGCAGGAGCAGCCCGATCGCCAGCCAGGGCGGGGTGGCGAACTCGTCCTGGTTCTGCACAACGGCCTCCGCCTGTTGGCCGTGCAGCTCCTCGGCGATCGGGAGCAGGGTCGTCTGCATCATGGACGAGGCCTCGCGCAGGTAGGCGGTGCCGACGGGGTAGCCGCTGCGGTTGTAGGAACGGGCCGTCTCGATCAGGCCCGTGTAGACCGGCAGCCCGGTGGACAGCTCGGTGAGCAGTCGCTGACCCTCGGCGTTCGTCTCGACGATGCCGCTCGCCGCGCCGATCAGGTCGGCGGCCGCCTCGCCGATCGACTGGGTGTACCGGTCGCGGACCGCGACCGGTTCGATGCCACCGAAGATGAACGCGGTGGTGGCCGCGGCGTCCGCGATGGAGAGCGAGCTGTAGAGGTTCTGGGTGGCGTTCGCCTGGGGCTCGACCTGGTTGAGCAGCGTGTCGAGGGTGCGCTGCCGGTCCGCGACCTGGATCGCGGCGACGGTGCCCGCGACCAGCGCCACCACGATCAGCGCGGTCCCGAGTGCGAGCAGCTTGGCGGGAGTCGTCCTGAGGAACTCGGACAGACGGCTGTATCGGCCCTGGGTATCGGAGGGCCCGCCGGACCGCGGCGCGAGATCATCGCCGAGCGGTTCCGTCGACGGTGCTTCCCGAACGGCCACCACGCACCCTTCCCAGCTGGCCCGGATGCCAGTCAAGGGGGAGCATATAAGCAGTAACTGAGCTTTGTTGTGCGTGACTGGCCTAAGTTCGGTCGAGAACGAGTTGACGAGGCGCGAGGGACCGCGTGGGGTGCGACGTGGCCGGATGTGGGGCAGGTGAACGAAGTCGATGCGCGGTGACGGGGACGGCTGGGCCAAGAGCGAAGACGGAATTCGGCATTGGGGCAAGTTCGGCGCTGCGGGGCTGCTGCTGCGCGCGCCCGCGGCCGACGGAACCCCGACCGTGCTCCTGCAGCACCGCGCCCAGTGGAGTCATCAGGGCGGCACCTGGGCGCTGCCCGGCGGGGCCCGCGACAGCCACGAGTCGACGGTGCACGCCGCCGTCCGCGAGGCCGAGGAGGAGGCCGGCATCCCCGGCTGCGAACTGCGGGTCCGTGCCGAACGGGTGACCGCGCGCGCCAGCAGCGGCTGGACCTACACCACGGTGATCGCCGACGCGGCCGGACCGCTCACGACGGTGCCGAACGGTGAGAGCACGGAACTGCGCTGGGTGCCCGAGGACCAGGTGTCGGGATTGCTGCTGCACCCGGGTTTCGCGGCGAGCTGGCCGCAGTTGCGGAGCACGCCGGTCCGGCTGCTGCTGGACACCGCGAACGTGCTGGGTTCGCGGCCGAACGGCTGGTGGCGGGATCGGGCGGGGGCGACGGGGGAGCTGCTCGCCGCGCTGGCCGCGACCCTGCCCCGCACCATCGAGCTGCCGGACGGCGGATTCGGCTGGCTGCCGCGGATCGAGGCGGTCCTCGAGGGGCAGGCGCGCGCCGTCGGCGCGGTGGACGCCCGGGTTCCCGTGCACGTCGCCGCGGGCAGCGGGGACGACGAGCTGGCCTTGTTGGCTGGTGCGGGCACGGAGCTGGCGGTGGCCGCGGGCGGCGGTGTCGGGCACCCGGCCTTCGGGGGCGTCGACGAACATCTGACCGCCGTGGTCACCGCGGACCGTGGGCTGCGCGAGCGCCTGCCGGAGACGGTCGTGCAGCTGTCGCCTTCGACCGTGCTGGGGTGGCTGGACTGAATCCCCGCCGCGCCGCTAGCGGCTGGCGGCGTTTCGGGCCAGGGTGTCGGCCAGCGAACGGGCCGCCGCCTGCGGGTCGCGCGCCTCGGTGATCGCACGCACCACCACGATGCGCTCGGCCCCGGCGTCGAGGATCTCGGGCAGCCGCTCCTCGTCGATGCCGCCGATCGCGAACCACGGGCGGGTCGGGTGCGAGTCGGCGGTCGAGCGGACCAGCTCGATGCCCGAGGCGGTCCGGCCCGGCTTGGTCGGGGTGGCCCACACCGGCCCGGTGCAGAAGTAGTCGACGTCGTCCTCGATGGAGGCGAGCTGTGCCTGCGCGCGGCTGTGCGTCGAGCGGCCGATCACCACGTTGGGCCCGAGGATCCGGCGGGCGTAGTGCACCGGCAGGTCGCCCTGGCCCAGGTGCAGGACGTCGGCGCCCGCGGCCAGCGCCAGGTCCGCGCGGTCGTTCACGGCGAGCAGCGCGCCGTGCCTGCGGGCGGCCGCGCCGAGTTCGGCCAGCGCGCCCAGCTCCTCCTGGGTCTCCATCGGGCCGAGCTTTTGCTCGCCCGCCGACCCCTTGTCGCGTAGCTGGATGATGTCCACGCCGCCGGACAGCGCGGCCTCGGCGAACTTCGCGAGGTCGCCCGTGTCGCGTCGGGCATCGGTACAGAGATACAGACGGGCGGTCGCGAGGCGTTCTCGAGGGGTGAGGTGCCTGCCGGAATGCGAGGGGTGCACGCTCTCAACGGTAGTCTCTACGCAGAGAGAAGTGACACGGGAGTCCCGGCGAGCGCGGGGCTGAGAGGGGGCCGCGAGCCCCGACCGTCATACCTGACCCGGATCATGCCGGCGCAGGGAGTGAGGTGGAGTTGTGAGCAGATCTGTCGCGGTGATCGGCGGCGGCGCGATCGGTCTGTCGATCGCGTGGCGTGCCGCCAAGGCCGGCTGGAGCGTCACCGTCCACGATCCGGCACCCGCATCGGGGGCGTCGTGGGTTGCGGGCGGGATGCTGGCGCCGCTGTCGGAGGGCTGGCCGGGCGAGGACGCGGTCCTGCAGGTCGGGGCCGCCTCACTGGCCCGCTGGCCCGACTTCGGCGCCGAGCTCGAGACGCTCTCCGGCGAGACGCTGTTCACCTCCCATGGCTCGCTCACCGTCGCGCTCGACGCGGCCGATGCCGCGGACCTGCGGACCGTGGCCGAGTGGATCGCAGGCCAGGGCTACGAGCTGGAACTGCTCTCGCGCGCGCAGATCCGTGCCGCCCAGCCGTCGCTGGCCCCGAACATCCGCCTGGCCCTGCTCGCGGCCACCGAGTCCGCCGTCGACAACCGTGCGCTGATCGCGGCGCTGCGGTCGGCCTGTGTCTCGTCGGGGGTGGAGTTCGTCGCCGAGGCGGTCACCGACCCCGCCGCGGTCGTCGCCGACCAGGTGGTGGTGTCCGCCGGTACCGCGTCCACGCGATTGTGGCCCGGGCTGCCGGTCCGGCCGGTCAAGGGCGAGATCCTGCGGCTGCACCGCAGGCCGGGGGTGGCGCCCGCCCCGACGATGACCGTCCGCGGCAGCGTGCACGGGCGTCCGGTGTACCTGGTGCCGCGCGGCGACGGCCTGGTGGTCGGCGCGACCCAGCACGAGTCGGGGGACGACACCCAGGTCACCGTCGCCGGGGTCCGCGACCTGATCGCCGATGCGCAGACGCTGATGCCGAGCATCGGGGAGTACGAGCTGCACGAGTGCGCCGCCGGACTGCGCCCGATGAGCCCCGACAACCTGCCGATCATCGGCCGGGTCTCGGACCGGGTGGTGCTGGCCACCGGGCACGGACGCAACGGCGTGCTGCTGACCCCGCTGACCGCGGACGCGGTGGTCGCCGAGCTCGACGGCGCACCCTTGGCGGAGGCGAAGAGCGCCTCCCCGGAACGATTCACCTTCAACGATGAGTGAGGACTCGATGACGAACACACCGGTGAACATCGGGATCACCGTCAACGGCGAGGACCATCAGCTGTCCGAGCCGCTGACCGTGGCCCAGCTGCTGGAGCACCTCGGCCTGCCCAGCAAGGGCATCGCGGTCGCGGTGGACGGCGCGGTGTTCCCGCGGGCGTCCTGGGACACCCCGGTCGGCAAGGGCTGGGAGATCGAGATCCTGACGGCGGTGCAGGGTGGCTGACCCGCTCGCCGCCGACCGGCTGACCATCGCCGGCCGCAGCTTCGGCTCCCGGCTGATCATGGGGACCGGCGGCGCGGCGAACCTCGCGGTGCTGGAGGAGGCGCTCGTCGCGTCCGGCACGGAGCTGACCACCGTGGCGATGCGGCGCGTCGACGCGGCAGGCGGTACCGGGGTGCTCGACCTGCTGCGCAAGCTGGACATCGCCCCGCTGCCCAACACCGCCGGCTGCCGCGGCGCGGCCGAGGCGGTGCTCACCGCACAGCTCGGCCGGGAGGCGCTGGAGACCGACTGGGTGAAGCTGGAGGTCATCGCCGACGAGCGCACCCTTCTGCCCGATGCCATCGAATTGGTTTCCGCCGCAGAACAACTCGTCGACGATGGCTTCACCGTGCTGCCGTACACCACCGACGATCCGGTGCTGGCCCGGCGGCTCGAGGACGTCGGGTGCGCGGCGGTGATGCCGCTCGGCGCGCCGATCGGTACCGGCCTCGGCATCTCGAACCCGCACAACATCGAGATGATCGTGGCGGCCGCAGGGGTCCCGGTGATCCTCGACGCGGGCATCGGCACCGCGAGCGACGCCGCGCTGGCCATGGAGCTCGGCTGCGACGCGGTTCTCCTCGCGACCGCGGTGACCAGGGCCAAGGTTCCGGCGCTGATGGCATCGGCGATGGCGTCCGCGGTGACCGCCGGGTACCTGGCCCGCCGCGCCGGACGGATCCCGAAGCGGTTCTGGGCACAGGCGTCGTCGCCCGACCTCTAGGAGGCGATCACCATGTCGACGGCGGCCGTTGAATTGACGCGCCGGCTGGGCCGCATCGAGACCGCGCCGGGCTCGGACGCCGAGGTCGCGGACCGGATGCTGCGTGCGTCTGGCCTCTCGCTCCACAGCACCGTCGTCCAGCTCATCCGCAGCGCTCTCGACCATCTGGACCTGGCAGGCCGGGGCACCGACCCGCACGAGTTCGCGCACCCGACCCTGATCCGCTCAGCCGTCACGACCGCGGCGACCGCGCTGTGGCTCATGGCTGGCCCGATCGACGAACAGCGCTATCGCACATTGCAGTTCGGCTACCGTGACCAGGTATACCGCCGTCAGTACCTGGAGACGAGCCGGGCCGGATTACGGGAGTGCGCCGCCGCCGACGCGCGAGGTGCGGAGCTGTTGGCCGCCGCCAGGACAGTGCGGCCCGGCCTGAGCGAGCGCAGCTTCCGAACCATCGACTCGGACAGCTTCATCGTCGCCCAGGCGGGCCTGCTCATGCGACAGGATGCGCTCGGCGGCCCTGACCCGGCGACGGAGGTGCCCACCCAGTGGAACCTTCTCAGCGCCTATGCGCACGGCCGGAACTGGTCGACCGTCGAGAAGGGCGACCGGATGGACAGCGCCGAGGTCGCACTGGCGGTGGCGGAGGCTGCGGTGGCCCGGCTCGAACAGCTCAGCGTCGCGCGCTGACGCGTGTCGGGGACCGGATCTCTGACCCCGACGACCGCCACGCCCTCTCAGGGTCGGGGTCATCCCTAGGTATGACACGGGACGCGACCTGCGGGCGATGTGCGGGGGCCCGGACTGAGGAATCCTTCTCGTCATGATTGAAGTGAGGGGTTTGACGAAAGAGTTCGGGCCCACGAAGGCGGTCGATGACCTGACCTTCACGGTAAAGCCCGGCATGGTGACCGGATTCCTCGGACCGAACGGTGCAGGCAAGTCCACGACGATGCGGATGATCCTCGGCCTGGACAAGCCGACCGCAGGAACCGCGTTGATCGACGGCAAGCCGTACCACGACCTGAAGCAGCCGCTCCGGACCGTCGGCGCGCTGCTGGACGCGAAGTGGGTGCACCCCAACAGGTCCGCGAAGGCCCACCTGCAGTGGATGGCGGCGTCGAACGGGATCCCGATGTCCCGCGTCGACGAGGTGCTGCGGCTGGTCGGCCTGACCGAGGTCGCGGGCAAGAAGGCAGGCGGGTTCTCGCTCGGCATGTCGCAGCGGCTCGGACTGGCGGCCACCCTGCTCGGTGACCCGAAGGTCCTGCTCTTCGACGAGCCCGTCAACGGGCTCGACCCCGAGGGCATCGTCTGGATCCGAAAGTTCATGCAGCGCTTGGCGGCAGAGGGCCGCACGGTGCTGGTGTCCAGCCATCTTCTCTCCGAGATGGCTCTCACCGCAGAGCATCTCGTGGTGATCGGCCGGGGACGGTTGATCTCCGACACGACCGTCAAGCAGTTCGTCGACCGCTCGTCCGAATCGACCGTGCGGGTGCGTAGCCCCCAGCTGGACGCGCTGCGCAGCGCACTGACCTCGCAGGGGCTCACGGTCCGGGAGGACGGCACCTCCGAGCTCGGCGGCGCGCTCATCGTGCTCGAGTCGACCACCGACGTCGTCGGGCAGATCGCAGGCGGCCAGGGCATCGTGCTGCACGAGTTGGCCGCCCAGCAGGGGTCCCTGGAGGACGCCTTCATGAAACTGACGGGTGACGATGTGCAGTACCACGCTGCAGGCGTCGACGACGTGATGGGAGGGGCGCTCTGATGGGTGTCGTGAACGCAGAACGGATCAAGCTCACCTCGACCCGGTCGCCGTGGTGGTGCACCGTCGCGATCATCGCGCTCGGCCTCGGCCTGGCCGCTGTGATCGGGGTGACGTCCAAGGCCAGCCTGAACCAGTTCAACGACCAGATCGCGCAAGGGGACAAGCCGGACTTCGAGCCCTTCCTGCCCACGCTGGCGGACGCGGTCGGCGGGGTGTCCGGGTTCGGCGTGCTGGTCCTGATGATCCTCGCGGCACTCGCGGTGACGAGCGAGTACCGGTTCGGCATCATCCGCACCACCTTCCAGGCCGTGCCGAAGCGCGATTCGGTGCTGATCACCAAGGCAGGTCTGATCGGCGGCTTCGGCGCGCTGCTCACCTTCGTGCTCACCTTCGGTGCGTACGCGATCGCCAAGGCGACGGCGGGATCCGATGCGGGTGCTGCACTGAAGCTGTCCGGCAGCGAGGCATGGCGGTCGATCTACGGCGTGCCGATCTACGCCTTCCTCTGCGTGGTGCTCGCCGTCGCGGTCGGCACCCTGCTCCGGCAGTCGGCCGGTGCCATCGCGCTGCTGCTGCTCTGGCCGCTGATGATCGAGAACCTGTTCAGCCTGTTCGGGCGGGTCGGTGAGAACATCAAGCCGTTCCTCCCCTTCATGAACGCGAACAACTTCCTCGGCGCGCCGCAGGGCGTCGATTTCCACTGGGGACCGTGGGGCAGCCTGGTGTACTTCACGGCCTTCGTCGCGGTGATCTTCGGACTCGCCCTGTTCACCGTGAACCGCCGCGACGCCTAGATCCCGAGCAGACGACCGTGCGCGTCCGGCACCCCACCTCGGGTGCCGGGCGCGCACGGTTTCTTTTTGCGCCGATCCGGCGCCCGTGCGCAGTACGCTCGGCAAATGCGACAGTCCATTCGGGCACGGGTCGGAGCGTCGGCGGCGGTCGTACTGGCCGGGATCGCGGTGGTGTCCGGGTGCGGCAGGGACGAACAGGAGTCGCCGCCCGGACCGCCGGTCGACGGCCAGTCGCTTGCGGCGGCCGTCGGGGGCGACGCGGTCGCCGCGCACATGCAGGCGCTCGAGCGGATCGCGACGGACAACGGGGGCAACCGGGCCGCGGGGACCGCGGGCTACGACGCCAGCGTCGACTACGTCGTGGACAGACTCCAGGAGGCAGGCTTCGAGGTGTCCACCCCCGAGTTCGACGTCGATCGCTTCATCGCCGGACCGGTGGAACTGCGGGCGGGTGACCGTCAGTTCACCGTCAGCACCCTGGAGTACTCGCCCGCGACGCCGCCGGAGGGGATCACGGCGCGGACCCTCGCGCTGCCGGACGACGGCAGCCCCGGCTGCGAGGCGACCGACTACGACGGACTCGACGCCGGGGGCGCGATCGTGGTGGTCCGGCGCGGGGTCTGTCCCTTCTCGGAGAAGGAGCGGGTGGCAGCCGATCGCGGCGCCGTCGCCCTCGTCGTGTTCAACAACGAGGAGGGCGCGCTGGCCGGCGGCACGTTGGGGGAGGACGCGGCCCCGCGGATCCCCGCCGTGAGCGTGCCGGGCTCCGAGGGGCCTGCGGCCGCGGCCGCACCTGAGCTGTCGCTGAAGCTGGAGGCGGTCACCGAGCCAACCACGAGCCGAAACGTGATCGCGCAGACCACGACCGGGTCGACGGAGAACGTGGTGCTGGTCGGCGCGCACCTGGACAGCGTCGAGAAAGGCCCGGGGATCAACGACAACGGGTCCGGCTCGGCCGCGGTGCTCGAGACCGCGCTGCGGCTGGGCAGCGCCCCGAACGTGACGAACGCCGTGCGCTTCGCCTGGTGGGGCGCGGAGGAGCTGGGCCTGGTCGGATCGGAGCGGTACGCCGAGGGGCTCGACGAGGGTGAACGCGAGGACATCGCGCTGTACCTGAACTTCGACATGCTCGGCTCGCGGAACGCGGGGTACTTCACCCTCGACGGCGACGATTCCGACCACGAGGGTGCCGGGCCGGGGCCGCAGGGCTCCGACGCGATCGAGCGAACCCTGGGCGGTTTCCTCGCCTGGCGCGGGATCGTCGCGGATGGAACCGATTTCGACGGCCGTTCCGACTACGGCCCGTTCATCGAGATGGGGATACCGTCCGGTGGGGTGGACAGCGGGGCCGACGATCGCAAGTCCGAAGAGCAGGCACTGAAGTGGGGCGGCACCGCGGGCGAGACCTTCGATCCCGGCTACCACTCGCCGGAGGACACCCTGGCCAACGTGGACCGGGCGGCGCTGGCGCAGAACGCGGCGGCGGTGGCGTTCGGCGTCGGCACGTACGCGAACTCCATCGAGGGCCCGGACGGGGTTCCCGCCAGGGCGGACCGCGCGCAGGCGCGGGAGGGCGCCGGACAATGACCCGGATAGTATCTGTGACTCTGAGTTACACTTCGGCCTGTGACTGAGGACCCCTCGACCTCGGGCGTCGACCCAACCGACGCGAGCGACCGCGACCCCGCGTCTGTGCGCCGCAGCAGGCCCGAGGCCGCGGCCCGGTGGATCCGCGGGGTCAACACCCGACCCCAGGTTGTCGACGCGTTCCGCAGGATCCGCAGGGCGCTGCCGGGCGACCCGTCCTTCGGTGATCCGCTGTCCACGGCGGGGCCCGGCGGTGTGCGGGCGATGGCCAGGGCGGCGGACCGGTTCCTCGACGACGGCCCCGGCGCCTCCCGCGAGGTGAGCCTCGGCGCGCTCCAGGTCTGGCAGGCGCTGCTCGAGCGGACCGGCCGTGGTCGCGGCCCGCGCGAGGTGACCATCGTCTTCACCGATCTGATCGGATTCTCGAGTTGGTCGCTCGGCGCGGGGGACGAGGTGACCCTCGAGCTGCTGCGGGAGGTCGCGAAGGCGGTCGAGGCGCCGATCGTCGACCGTGGCGGCCAGGTGGTCAAGCGGATGGGCGACGGGTTGATGGCGGTCTTCGCCCGGCCGGACCGTGCCGTCGAGGCGATGTTCGCCGCCCGTGCCCAGCTCGCGGAGGTGGAGGTCGAGGGCCACCGGCCGAGGATGCGGATCGGCGTGCACACCGGGTCGCCCCGGCAGGTGGCGTCGGACTGGCTGGGGGTGGACGTGAACGTGGCCGCCCGCATGATGGAGCTCGGCGGGGACGCCAATGTCATCGTCTCCGAGGCCACGCTTGCGGCGCTCGAACCGGGGTTCCTCGAGGACCTCGGCGCCACGACCAAGCCCTACCGGCGGGGGCTGTTCGCGGCCCCGATGCGCGGGGTCCCGGACGGCCTGCGCATCTTCACCCTCCAGAGGCGATGAGGTCGGGGGCATTGCCACCCGTGGCGCCGTCGGCGGACACTGGATCAATGGTGGACAGGGAGCAACGCACGCCCTTCTACGGGGTGGTGATGATTCTCGCGGCGCTCGGTGCGTCGATGGTGGTCAGCTATTACGGGCCGGCTTGGTTCCGCGTCACGGTCTACATCCTCGCGGTGTTGGTGGTCCTGGTCGGTGGCGTCATGACCTTCCGGGACTACTCGCGCTGACGTTGCGCTGTGCGCGTCGCCCCCGACTCGGTAGGGGCGACGCGCACAGACATGTCAGTGCAGGCGCCAGAGCGGGGAGACCGGACCGTGGCCCGCGCCCAGGTCGTACGACGCGGCCAGGCACCGCGTCACCCAGTCCTTGCCGAACGCGACGGCCTCGGGCATCGGGTACCCGTTCGCCAGCGCGCACGCGATCGCCGCGGCCAGGGTGTCCCCGCCGCCGTGATCGTTCCCGGTGTCGATCCGCGGGCTGGTGAACTCGTGGAAGTCCTCGCCGTCGAAGAGCAGGTCGGTGGAGGCCGTCGAGGTGCGCAGGTGCCCGCCCTTGACCAGCGACCACTGCGCCCCGAGCCCGTGCAGCGCCTCGGCGGCCCTGCGGGCGGAGGCGTCGTCCACCACGTCGATCCCGGTGATGAGCCGGACCTCGTCGAGGTTCGGCGTCACCAGCGAGGCGATCGGGATCAGGGTGTGCCGGACCGCGTCGAGCGCCTCGGCGTGCAGCAGGGGGTCGCCGTGCATGGAGGCGCACACCGGGTCGACGACCAGCGGCACCGCGTGCCCGCGCCCGATTCCCACCTCACCGCAGACCTCCGCGACGGCCTCGATGATCGCGGTCGACGCGAGCATCCCGGTCTTGGCCGCCCCGACCCCGATGTCGCCGACAACCGACCGCACCTGGTCGGCGACGATCTGCGGCGGGATCTCGTGGAAGCCGCTGACCCCGACCGAGTTCTGCACCGTCACCGCGGCGACGGCGACGCAGGCGTGCACGCCGCACATGGCCATCGTGCGGGAGTCGGCCTGGATGCCTGCACCGCCACCGGAGTCGGTTCCGGCGATGGTGAGGACGCGGATCGGGGTCTGTCCGTCCGGGGTCAGCGGCAGCAACTTCACGCGTGAGAGCCTATCGACCGGCCGGAACGACGGGCAGGTAGACCTGGCTGCCCCTGTCGGTGAACTCGGCGGACTTCTCGGCCATGCCCGCCTCGATCATCCGGTCGACATCCTCCTGCGTCTGCAGCCCGTTGCGCTCGGCGAACTCGCGCACGTCCGCGGAGATCCGCATGGAGCAGAACTTCGGCCCGCACATCGAGCAGAAGTGTGCGGTCTTCGCCGGCTCCGCGGGCAGGGTCTCGTCGTGGTACTCGCGGGCGGTGTCCGGGTCGAGCGACAGCGCGAACTGGTCGCGCCAGCGGAACTCGAAGCGCGCCCTCGACAGCGCATCGTCGCGCTCCTGCGCCCGCGGGTGCTGCTTGGCGAGATCGGCGGCGTGCGCGGCGATCTTGTAGGTGATGACGCCGACCTTCACGTCGTCCCGGTTGGGGAGGCCCAGGTGTTCCTTCGGCGTCACGTAACAGAGCATCGCGGTACCCGCCTGCGCGATCATGGCCGCACCGATCGCCGAGGTGATGTGGTCGTAGGCGGGCGCGATGTCGGTGGCGAGCGGTCCGAGGGTGTAGAACGGTGCCTCCTCGCACAGTTCCTCCTCGAGCCGGACGTTCTCCACGATCTTGTGCATCGGGACGTGGCCGGGCCCCTCGATCATCACCTGCACGCCATGGGATTTCGCGATCTTGGTCAGTTCGCCGAGGGTGCGCAGCTCGGCGAACTGGGCCTCGTCGTTGGCGTCCGCGATGGACCCGGGCCGCAGCCCGTCACCGAGTGAGAACGTCACGTCGTACTCGCGCAGGATCTCGCAGAGTTCCTCGAAGTGTGTGTACAGGAACGACTCTCGGTGGTGGGCGAGGCACCAGGCCGCCATGATGGAGCCGCCGCGGGAGACGATCCCGGTGACCCTCTTGGCGGTCAGCGGCACGTACCGCAGCAGCACCCCGGCGTGCACGGTCATGTAGTCGACGCCCTGCTCGCACTGCTCGATCACGGTGTCGCGGTAGATCTCCCAGGTCAGCGCGGTCGGGTCGCCGCCAACCTTCTCCAGTGCCTGGTAGATCGGCACGGTGCCGACCGGCACCGGCGAGTTGCGCAGGATCCACTCGCGGGTCTGGTGGATGTCCTTGCCGGTGGACAGGTCCATGATGTTGTCCGCGCCCCACCTGGTGGCCCAGACCATCTTCTCGACCTCTTCGGCGATGGAGGAGGTGACCGCGGAGTTCCCGATGTTCGCGTTGATCTTCACCAGGAACCGCTTGCCGATGATCATCGGCTCGGACTCGGGATGCTTGTGGTTCGCGGGGATCACGGCCCGCCCGGCGGCCACCTCCTCGCGCACGATCTCGGCTGAAACACCCTCGCGGGCAGCGCAATAGCGCATCTCCGCGGTGATGATCCCGGCCCGCGCCCAGGCCAGCTGGGTGCGCGCGAGGTTGGGTCCGCCGCTGCGGCTGGTGCCGCCGAGATCGACGGGATCGGGCTTGGCCCAGTCGTCGCGGGTCTTCGCGAGGCCGGCCTCGAGGTCGATGGTCGCCTGCGCGTCGGTGTACGGGCCGGAGGTGTCGTACAGGTCGAGATGTTCGCCGTTGGTCAGGTGGACCCGGCGGACCGGCACGGCCAGGCCGTCGACGGTCAGGTACTGCTTGGTGCTGCCCTCGATGGGGCCGGTGGTGACGGTGGTTCCGGAAACAGAGGTGTCCCTCATGCGTGCTCTCCCTACGCCGGCATTACCCGGTCAGGTTCAACGGTCGACGGCCCTAGCCGTCCTCTCAGCCCGCTGGTGCGAGCCCCCGTGGGTTGTGTAGTTGTCGGGCACGACCCTAGGGCACGTCTGCGGGGTGGGCGAGCGCGGCCGGGTGGCCGTGGAGATCTCTTGGCGCGAACCTGGAGATTTCTTGGCACAAATCGGGACGCCGGGGCAACCCCCTGCCTATAGTGGCGGAAATCACATTGTGATTACGGATCGGGCAAGGAGATGGGCACATGATCACGGAATCGCCGACGGCAGAGGTGACGAACAACGCAGGTCAGAACCGGTTCGAGCTGAGGCTCAACGGGGACCTCGTCGGCATTCTCGGTTATTACGACTTGGACACGCGGAGCGCGAGGAGGTCCTCGGCCGCGACCCCGGTCGTCTCGTTCATGCACACCGTGATCGTCGAGGACTTCGGTCACCGGGGGCTCGCCGCGGTGATGGTGCGCCGGGCTCTCGACGCGGCGCGCGGCTACGGCTGGAAGGTCCGGCCGGTCTGCACGTATCTGCAGCGATTCGTCGCCGACAACCCCGAGTACCGGGACCTCATGGTCTCCGTGTGAGAACTTCGGGTGCCGATTCGGCCACGATTGGATGGTGACTGGGCAACAAATCGCACCTTCGGCCCCAAATCGGGCGACCGCGCCGGGGCGGGACTGCTTCCATGGTGAGGTGTCTCACATTTTCAAGCGACCTCCCGTCCCGGCAGCGGTGGTGACTGCGCCCGCCCCTGTCTTCGCGAACCCGGCGCTGGCGCGCGTCGTGGACAACCCCTCGCATGCCCGCTTCGACCTCTGGGTCGGCGACGAGCTGATCGGCATCCTCGGCTATCGCGGTGAGGGGGAGTCGAGCGAGTTCACGGGTGGCCGCGGGGAGGTGGTCGCGCTCATGCACACGGTCGTCAAGGAGGAGTACGGCGGTCGCGGCTGGGCCGCGGTACTGGTCGGTGACGTGCTGGCGTTGTCGAGGGAACGTGGCTGGCGGCTGCGGCCGGTCTGCACGTATGTGCAGCGCTATCTGGGCACCCATCCCGAGGAACTGGACCTGATCGCCGACTGAAACTCCGGTTCCTCCCCGAATTCGCCGAGTCCGACACGGAGCGCGGCAACTGCCCCTATGCTTCCCCTGACCCGTCGCGGTCGGGGCTGGAATACAGGGATCCGAAACAGGTTTCGGCTTCCCCGGTCCCGGGCGGTGGCGGGCGTCATGTCATCGCTTCGCGTATCGACGCGCCGTGTAGCTGGGGGAAGAAGAATGACGATCGTTGCTGCCGCGCGCGAGGGCGCCCAGGGCGGGTCGGCTCAGGCGGCCGGGATCTCGGCGGACGTCAGGGCGGGCACGGCCTCGCTGGCCGTCGCCCTCGGCGTCGCGGGATTCGCGCTCGCCTCGGTTGCCGTCGCGCCGCCGGCGCAGGCGGGCCCGATCCGGGAGTTCGCGAAGTTCATCGCCACTCAGGTCGAGGCGAGCACCGCGCAAATCAAGCTCGACTCCGGTCGCTTCGTCCGGGACGCCCAGACGAACGCCATCGCCGCGGTCAACGAGGCGGGCCGCGTCCTGGAGAACCTCCCGCTGCGCCTCGAGGTCAACGGCGCGGTCCAGGGCATCACCTACTCGATCTCCGAGAGCGGCAAGGTCGTGTCGGCGGTCGTCGACACCGCCGTCGACGCCGGGGGCGTGGTGGCCGCGGAGGTCGTCAACCAGGCGGGTGCCCTCGCCGAGGAGTGCGTGAAGTCCGGGGTGAAGCCCGCCATCGCGGGTGCGCTGTCCGGCGCCGTGACCGCGGCGTCCGCCGCGGGCGTGGCAGCGGGCCCGGCCGGGCTGGTCGGCGGAGTAGCCGCGGGAGCCGCCTCGGGCGCGGTGACCGGATTTGCGGGTGGCTGCGCGGACGGCCTGGTCAGGCAGCTGGTCCGCTAGGTGTTCGCCGGTCCGCGCGTCAGGGCGTGCGGACCGCGAGTCGCCAGAGCGAGACGACCTCCTCGGCGCGGACCGCGGCCAGCGGGTCGTGTCCGCGCGCGCCGCGCCCTTCGGAGCCCGCGCCGCTCGCGCGCGGGTGCCTCGGCCGGGTGTCGGTGCGGCCGAGCACGGTCAGGCCCGCCCGCTCGAACTGGTCCGTCAGCTGAGCTCTCGTGCGCAGGCCGAGGCGCTCGGCCAGGTCGGAGAGCACCAGCCAGCCCTCGCCGCCGGGGTTGAGATGATCCGGCAGGCCGCGGACGAACTCGGTGAGCATGTGCCCCTTGCGGTCGAAGACGCCCAGCTCGATCGAGGACGTCGGGGCGGCGGGCACCCACGGCGGGTTGCACACCACCAGGTCGGCCGTGCCGGCCGGGTACACGTCGGTGCGGACCACCTCGACCCGGTCGGCGACCCCGAGTCGCTGCAGGTTGTCGGTCGCGCACGCCACCGCGCGCGGTTCGATGTCCGTGGCCACCACCCGTCCGACGCCCCGCCGTGCCAGCACGGCGGCGAGCACGCCGGTCCCGGTGCCGAGGTCGAATGCCGTTCCGGCGGTGGGTAACTGCGCCTCGGCAACCAGGTCGACGTATTCGTTCCTGGTGGGCGCGAACACGCCGTAGTGCGGGTGGATCCGCGCGCCGAGGGCGGGGACCATCACGCCGCGCCGCCGCCACTCGTGCGCGCCGACCGCGCCGAGCAGTTCCTGCAGGGAGGCCACGCTCGGCCCGGCAGCCTCGCCGTACGCCTCCCGGCACGCGTCCCTGATGTCGGGTGCGCGTCGGAGGTCGATGCCGAAGTCCGGGCCGAGCTCGATCAGGACCATGCTCAGGATGCGGGTGCGGTGTGCCCTTGCCTGCCGATGCCGGTGGAAGGTGACGGCGAGGTCCGGATCGGGCTTGACCTGCTGCCGGTCGAGCCGACGCTTGAGCGCGTCGAGCAGTTGCCTGGCGCCGAGGAAGTCGCCGCGCCAGAGCATCGCGGTGCCCTCGGACGCGAGCCGCATCGCGTCGTCCGCGCGGAGTTCGTCGCCGAAGGTCTCGACCCTCTTCGGTGGCTTGACGCTGCTGTTGGTCCGCCACGGCGCCGTGTGGCGTACGCCGGCCTCGATCCATTCGACCTCGGTGGCGGGCTGATCGCGCGGGGTCTCCACGGGCGGACTCCTAGCGATGGGGGCGGCGCGACGCCTGCGAAGCACGCCCGGACCGGGCGGACACGGTGGATGAATCGTAGACCGGTCGGACGAACGCCCCGAAATTTGAGAGCACTGCTCTTGTTTTCTTGGCCACTGTGGTGAACACTGCTCGTAAGAGAGAGCGATGCTCTCGTTACGGAGGAGGCAGACATGGTCGACACAGCACAGCGGGTGGGCACCGACCGCGCACGGGCCGCGGCCGCGGCGTCGTTCGGGGCGGCAGGGGTGCTGTTCCTGCTCTACCCCGCGGTCCGGCCCTACTCGGACTACCTGAACCAGGCCACCATGGAGGGCGCCCGGGCCTATGCGTCCGGCGCATGGGTCGCGGCGCACTTCTTCGGGATGATCGGGTTCCTGCTGCTCGGCCTCGCCGTGCAGGCACTACGGGAGATCCTCCGCGGCACCGACGGGAATCGCGCAGGCATCGCCGCGACGGTGCTGACCTGGGTCGGGGTCGGCCTGACCCTGCCCTACTACGGCGCCGAGGACTTCGGCTTGCACGCGATCGGCGAACGCGCGGTCGCGGAGGGGACGCCGGAGCTGCTCGACCTGGTCGACGGCGTGCGCGGCGGCGGCACCCAGATGACCATGTTCGCGATGGGGCTGCTGCTGGTCGCCGCTGGCGCGGTCGCCGCGGCGGTGGGGATCTGGCGGTCCGGGGTGCTGGCGCGATGGAGCGGGGTCCCGCTCGCGGTCGGGTTCGCCCTGTTCATCCCGCAGTTCTTCGGCAGCCCGTGGATGCGGGTCGCGCACGGGGTGCTCGTGGCGGCGGGCGCGCTGTGGCTGGCCGCCGAACTGCTGCGCGCTCGCCGCGTCTCCGGCTAGTCCAGCTCGACCACGACCGGGGCGTGGTCGCTGGCGCCCTTGCCCTTGCGCTCCTCGCGGTCGATGGACGCGCCGGAGACCCGGGCGGCCAGCGCGGGGGAGCCGAGGGCGAAATCGATCCGCATGCCCTGGCGCTTCGGGAACCGGAGCTGGGTGTAGTCCCAGTACGTGTAGACGCCTGGGCCGGGGGTGAACGGGCGGGCGACGTCGACGAAGCCGGCGTCCTGGAAGGCATTGAAGGCGTCGCGTTCCGGCTGCGACGTGTGCGTCTTGCCCTCGAAAAGTGCAGGGTCCCAGACGTCCTCGTCGGTCGGCGCGACGTTCCAGTCGCCGACCAGCGCGATCTGGGCGCTCGGATCCTGGGCCAACCACTTCGCGGCGTCGTCGCGCAGGATGGCCAGCCAGTCCAGCTTGTACTCGTAGTGCGGGTCGCTGAGCTCGCGCCCGTTCGGGACGTACAGGCTCCACACCTGGACCCCGCCGCAGGTGGCGCCGATGGCCCTGGCCTCGACGACAGGGGTCGCGATGTCCAGGCTGTCCGGCGCGGGCTTGGCGAAGCCCGGCTGTCCCTCGAAACCGACCTGCACGTCCTCGAGTCCAACGCGGGAGACGATCGCGACGCCGTTCCACTGGCTCAGGCCGACGTGGGCCACCTCGTAGCCGAGCTCGGTGAACCGTTCCGTCGGGAACTGGTCGTCACGGCACTTGGTCTCCTGGATCGCCAGCACGTCGGTGTCGGTCCGCACCAGCCAGTCCACGACCCGATCGGTGCGGGCCCGGACCGAGTTCACATTCCACGTCGCCAATCGCATTCGAGGCAGCCTAGTGGGACCACGACGGCGCCCCCCGGGTCGGTCCGGAGGGCGCCGTCGTCGGTGGACACTCGTGTGGCTACCAGGCGGTGCCGGGCGCCGCCGCGTAGCGGTACCGGTGGTGGTCGAGCATCCCCATCGTGCGGTACAGGGCGATCGCCGCCTCGTTGTCGGCCACCACCTGGATGTACGCGTGCGTCGCGCCCAGGTCCCGGCCCCAGCGGATCATCTCCGCGCAGATCAGCATCCCGAGCCCGCGCCTGCGGTGGGCCGGCGCCACCTCCACCGCGCTCAGGCCGACCCAGCGTCGCCCGTCGGGTGCCTCGGTCACGGCGGCGCGCGCGATGGCGAGCAGCTCGGTGCTCGGGCTGCCGAGCCTGCCGAAGCCGAGCTCGCCGTCGCTGACGGCGCCGAGCACGTCGGGCGCGCAGTCCGGTAGCCGTTTCCCGTTGTTGTCGTACAGCGGCAGCCACTGATCGTCGGGTTCGCCGGACACGGTGACGAGCGAATCGCCTTCGGGCAGGGTGAGGTTCGCGATCTCGGCGGCCATCACCAGCACCTCGTCCGAGGTCTCCCAGTCGGCGGGGGCGTTGCCGAGGCCATCCGGCAGCAGCAGTCGCAGCGGCTGATCGCGGTCGGCGTACCACTTCTGCAGGCGCTCGAGGGTGTCGCCGCTGTAGAGGTCGCCGATGCGGTCGGCCTTGCCGAGGGGAGTGGCGGAGTTGGCGCGGCCGGTGAAGCCGCCGCCGGACCGGGCCAGCCAGCCGTTGATCCAGCTCTGTTCGAGGCCGGGCCAGCCGTCGGCGGCGGCCAGCTCGAGCGCGCGGATCTCCCGGCTCAGGATCGGTCGGGCCCCGATCGACTTGAGCGCGACGACCTTGTCGGGGACGACCTGGACCACCCGTCCGTCCGGGGCGCGGACCACGACGGCGGGTGTGAGCGACACCAACTCCCCGATGATGTCGGTCAGGGGCTGTGGGTAGCCGGGCGGCAATTTGTATCGCAACACCACCCGGCTACCGAGCACGATGTCAGTCATCGTGGCCGAACGGATCCTCGACCGTGCCCGGAACCCAGCTCTTGCCCGGGACGCCCCAACCGGCACGCTTGATGGTCTTCTTCGCGGCCCTGGCGTTACGGCCGATCAGCACGTCGACGTAGAGGAACCCGTCGAGGTGGCCGACCTCGTGCTGGAGCATCCGGGCGAAGAACCCGGTGCCCTCGATCTCCACCGGCGAACCGTCGGCCTCGGTGCCGGTCACCTTCGCCCAGTCGGCGCGCCCGGTCGGGAACTGCTCGCCGGGAACGGAGAGGCAGCCCTCCTCGTCGTCGTCGGGGTCCGGCATCGTCTCGGGGATCTCCGAGGTCTCGAGCACCGGGTTGACCACGGCGCCGCGACGACGGATCGAGTTCCCGGCGCCGTCGACGTCGGGGCAGTCGTAGACGAACAGTCGCAGCGGGACACCGACCTGATTCGCCGCCAGACCGACGCCGTTCGCGACGTCCATCGTCTCGTACATGTCAGCGATCAGCTCGGCGATTTCCGCCGGCGATTCGGTGACGGGCCGCGTGGGCTCGTGGAGCACCGGATCGCCCACGATCCGGATCGGAAGTATTGCCATTCGAGCAAGGATAGTGGGGCGCCCCGGCGCGACGCGCCAGCACCGCAACCAGGCCGCGCCCGTGCGGATCATGGTTGAATAATCTTCGGGAAGAACAGATATGTAATTCGTTGCCCGGTAATCGTGAAGCCAGCCGGGTCGTCGGGGAACTTTGGTTTCGATGCATCACGCGAGAGCAGTGGCGTTGGGCGAGAGCTCGAAGTTGAGGGAGTGAGATGGACGGGGCAGCGGCGCGTAACCGGAATTCCGAGCAGACCGACCCGCAGGACGCGAATGCGATCGGCGAGGACGGACTGACCCGCCGCGACCACGACATCCTGTCCTTCGAGCGCCAGTGGTGGAAGTACGCGGGCGCCAAGGAAGAGGCCATCAAGGAACTCTTCGACATGTCCGCCACCCGCTATTACCAGGTGCTGAACGCGCTGGTCGACCGCCCCGAGGCCCTCGCAGCCGACCCGATGTTGGTCAAGCGGCTGCGCCGGTTGCGGGCGAGTAGACAGAAGGCGCGCGCCGCACGTCGCCTCGGATTCGACATCACCTAGGTGTCGGCGGACGTGGCGCGGGCTCTAAGGTCAATCGAGTGAGCACTCCTGAGCAGCCACCGAGTGGACCGCCGCTGCGTGCGTTCGCGATGGTCCTGATTGCGCTCGCGATCGCCTTCGCAGGCATCGGCGCCATGGCGCTCTCCGGAAACGATTCCGAGCCCGAGCAGCAGCAGCCCGAGACCACCTCCAGCGTGGCGCGGGTGGCGGCGGGCACAGGGTCCGCCTCGGTCACCTCGGCCCGGCCGCCTGCCGCGGCCACCTCGGCCCGGCCGTCCGCCGCGATCACTCCGACCACCACCACCGCCGCCGCCGCCACGACGACCGCGCCGGTCCTGGACAAGTCGGCGGTGTCGGTCCGGGTGCTCAACAACAGCACGGTCAGCGGCCTGGCCGCGCAGACCGCCAGGACCATCGAGTCGGACGGCTGGACGGTCGGCGAGACCGGCAACTACGCCGACGGCTCCGTCAGTTCGACCACCGTCTACTACTCGGCCTCGTCGCCTGCGGAGAAGGCGGCCGCGACGGAGATCGCCGCGACGCTCGGGGTGTCCGCGGAGCCGCGGTTCCCCGGCATCGTGAGCGCGTCGCCCGGCGTCATCGTGATCGTCACCGCGCCCTAGGTGCGCGCACCTGCGAACGACCGATCCGCGCGCCTGTCTATGATCAGTTCACTTCCAGCCCATCTAGAAGGAGCGGTTTGATGGCCCTGCTTACCCGACGCGACTCGCACACTCCAGTACGCGTGTCCTGGCGCGTCGTCGCCCCGATGGTCGCGATCGCGGCCGTTGGCCTCACCGCGTGCTCCAACGGCCAGGAGCCGAGTGATGTCCCCGGCACCACCCCTCCGGTGTGGACGGGAGCGTCCGCTCCGGGCCACGGCTCGGCGGAGGGCGGCCACGGATCGGCGGCCGAGGAAGGTGCGATCGACGTCGAGCTCAAGGACGCGAAGGGCGCCGAGGTCGGCACCGTTCGGTTCACCGAGGGTGACGGCTTCGTCCAGGTCTCGGTCGAGGCCAAGCACCTCACCCCCGGCTTCCATGGCCTGCACATCCACGAGGTCGCCAAGTGCGAGGCGAACTCGGTGGCGCCGTCCGGCGGCGCGCCCGGCGACTTCCTTTCCGCCGGTGGACATTTCCAGGCGGAGGGTCACACCGGACATCCCGCGAGCGGCGACCTGACCTCGCTGCAGGTGCGCGAGGACGGCACCGCGGAGTTGGTCACCACCACCGACGCCGTCAGCCTCGAGGACCTGCGCAACCACGGCAAGGGCACCGCGATCGTCGTGCACGCGAACGCGGACAACTTCGCCAACATCCCGAACCGGTACACCCTCCCGGAGAACGCTCCTGTGCCGGACCAGACCACGCTGGCCACCGGTGACGCGGGCGGCCGCGTCGCCTGCGCCGTCATCGAATAGGCACCGAACCCCTCGACGACCCCTCACCGCCACGGTGGGGGGTCGTTGTGCTGCGCCGGGGCCCGGTCCCGGTGCGGGCGGTGGTCCGATCGCTGTGGTTGGATTCGCAGTGTGGGAGTCCACTTCGCCGGTTCGCCCCGGCCGACAATCGGCGTCGAGTGGGAGATCGCCCTGGTCGACAAGGCCACCCGCGATCTCTCGAACACCGCGGGACTGATCTTCGACGCGGCGCACTCCCTCGCGGGCGGTGAGTCGCCCCGCCTGCACAAGGAGTTGCTCCGCAACACCGTCGAGCTGGTCACCGGGATCTGCGACACCGTCGGCGAGGCGATCGACGACCTGAGCGAGACCCTGCACCTGGTGCGCCGGGTCGCCGACCCGATCGGTGTCGACCTGTTCTGCGCGGGCACCCACCCGTTCGCCGAGTGGTCCACCCAGCAGCTGACCCGCAGCCCGCACTACGACGAGATGATCGAGCGCACCCAGTGGTGGGGACGCCAGATGCTGATCTGGGGTGTGCACGTGCACGTCGGGATCTCCTCGGCCGACCGGGTATTCCCGATCCTCAACGCCCTGCTAGTGAAGTACCCTCACCTGCTTGCGCTTTCGGCCTCGTCGCCGATGTGGACAGGCGTGGACACCGGATACGCCAGCAACCGCGCGCTGATGTTTCAGCAACTGCCGACGGCCGGCCTGCCGTTCCAGTTCGAAACCTGGTCGCAGTTCGAGGGATTCGCCCACGACCAGCTCAAGACCGGTGTCATCGACAAGCTCGGTGGGCTGCACTGGGACATCCGGCCCGCACCGCAGTGGGGCACGATCGAGGTGCGCGTCTGCGACGGCATCTCCACCAGGACCGAGCTGGGCGCGATCGTCGCCCTCATCCACTGCCTGGTGGTGTACTTCGACCGTAGGCTCGATGCGGGCGAGGAGCTGCCGGGCATGCCGCCGTGGCACGTGCAGGAGAACAAGTGGCGGGCCGCACGGTACGGGCTCGACGCGGAGATCATCCTCGACGCCGACAGCAACGAGCGGCTCGTCACCGACGACCTCGACGATCTGCTGGAACAGCTGATGCCGGTGGCGAGATCGCTCGGCTGCGCCGACGAACTGGCGCGGGTGGCCGACATCCCGCGGCGCGGCGCGTCCTACCTCCGTCAGCGCCAGGTCGCCGCGTCCTCCGGCGGTGACCTGACGCTCGTCGTCGATTCGCTGGTGAACGAGCTCGACACGTAAGGCCGCGTTCACGCTCCGTTTACTATGGACCGGTGCTGATCAACGACTCGCCGGTCTCCGGGACCGGTCGCCTCTCGTTGCGGTCGCACCCCATCCTCATCTCGGCAGGCATCCTCCTGGTCGCGGGCCTGATCGCCCTGCAACTGGTCGCGATGCGAAACGGTTTCGAGGGCCCGCTGCACAGCCTGGCCAAGGATTTTGTCGGCACCCCCAAGTCGATGTCGCTGCCGTGGGCGGGATTCGCGCTCGCTCTGGTCGGCCTCACGAACCCGCAGCGGATCCGCGCGCTGGCCGCCGCGGTCGCCCTCGACCTGATGTTCGCGGTGGGCCGGTTGCTCGTCGGTGGGCCTTTCGCCATTGGGAACGGCCCCACCCTCGTGCTGACCGGGATCGGGCTCTACGCGGCGGTGGCATGGACCGGCGAGCAGCGGCGTAGCGCGCTGCGCGGGGTCGGGCTCGGCGCGCTGTTGATCCTGGCCACCAAGGTCGGCGACGTCTGGCTGCAGATCACGGTGCTGACCCGCCCGCTGGTGCTCGATGAATACGTGCAGCTGGCGGACCGGGCGCTTGGCAATCCGTCCTGGGTGATGGGCGGGGTGGTCGATGCGCTCGGCAGCGTCGGCTACGGGGTGCTGCACTGGGTGTACATCGAGCTGCCGGTCGCGGCGATCGTCGTCGCCCTGTATCAGCTCCGCAACGGCTGGCCGTCGCACTACCTGGTGCGCACCTTCCTGCTCATCGGGTTGATCGGTCCGCTGTTCTACGTGCTCTTCCCGGTGGTGGGCCCGGACTTCGCGTTCGGCACCGCGGGCGAGGGCTCGCAGCTCGGCAACTACTGGCCCGCCGTGGTGCCCGATGTCGTCGACCCGGCGGCGATCCCGTTCGACACCCCGGCGCCGCGCAACTGCATGCCCAGCCTGCACACCGCATGGGCGCTGGCGATCTTCATCCATTCCAGGGGCGGCCCGCGGTGGCTGCGCTGGGGCGGCGCCTTCTGGCTGGTGTGCACGCTGATGGCCACCCTCGGGTTCGGCTACCACTACGGCGTCGACCTGGTCGCGGGCGTCGTGCTGTGCCTGACCCTCGAGTCCGCGCTGCGGGACCCGGAGCGGGGCTGGGGGTGGTTCCGCGTGCGGCTCGTGGTCGGCGGGGCTGTCGCGTTCGCCGCGCTGCTGGCGGGCTACCGGTACCTGGCGGTCGAGATCGCGGAGTACCCACTGTTCTTCGGTCCGCTGATCCTCGGCATCATGGGCGCGGTGGTGGTCGCGTTCCATGCGAGCTTCTTCGCGGCGCCCGGGTCCGCGCTCGGTCGGTGGGGCGGACGGGTCGAGGCCGCCCCGGTTCCGGTGCGCGCCGCTGCCTAGCGGAAGCCGCTCGGCGGGTCCGAACCGCGCCGCTGGCGGGGTACGGCTGCACGCCTCGGGGTCGGTCCGCTACGGTGACCTCGATTCGACGGACTGAGTGAGGAATTCGGCGGGCCGCAACCACAGGCGTCCCTTCCGGTAACCCGCGAGCCACTGTCGACGGGAAACGGTGGAGGACGCGTGCGGGAGTCAGTGGGAGTGACGCTCGGCAAGGAGGGCGTGCGGGCGGTCCTCATCGATACCGACGTACCCGGCCTCGGGCCGGTGGACAGCCGATTCGAGGATCGAGCCGGAGACGATGTCGGGCAGGCGGTATGGGCCACCGAACAGATGGTGGACCGGGCCAGGCGCATCGGACTGGACCCGACGGCGGTCGGGATCGTCGCCGCAGACCCGGCTGCGGCGGACGCGATCAAGGCGAAGCTGGGCAGCGGCGGCGTTCCGGCCGTCACGGTGGTCGGTGCGGCCGAGGCCCGGCTGGCCTTCCTGCGCTCGATACCCGAGTTGGCAGGCGCCCGTACCGCTCTCGTCCTGGCCGAGTGGCCCGGTGAGGTCCTCGCCCACGCGGTCGACCTGCGGTCCGGTGTGGCGCAGGCCGGCGGCCAGCGGGTGACCGCGGGGACGTTCTCCGAGGTGTCCTTCACCACCGCGCTGCTGGAGGACATGCGGTCGGGTGTGCCGCGCGGCCGAGTTGCAGTCGTCGTGCTCGGGATCCGGCCGTCCGAGACGAGCGTGATCCGTTCCGCGGCCGGTGCGCTCGGCCTGGCCGCCGTGGTTCCGTATGCCGGCCGGTGGCATCTGGCGACAGGCGCCGCGATCAGCGCTGCGGAGGGCCAGACCTCCGCGCCTGCCGCGTTCGCGGCGGCGGCGCCGGGGGAGGCGAAGGCACTGCCAAAGGGTCGGCTGCTGGCAGGAGCGGCCGCGGTCGTCGCCGTCCTGGTCGCCGGACTCGCGGCCGTGCTGGTGTCGCCAGCGCCGACGTCGACGCAGGGACCGGTCGCGCCGGCCACGCCCGAGCGCAGCGACGTCTCCGAGTTGAACTCTCCCGCCCTCCCCGGCGACCCGTGCGCGCGGGCCGGCGCGCCGAGACCCACCACCGAGCCGGCCGCCTGGCGCGCGGGCGGGCTCAGCTATTCGGTGCGGTTGGTCAGCGACCCAGACCCCTCACAGCCCGATCCGGCGGACCTGCCTGCGCCCCACAAGCCGCGGGCGTCCACGGCACCGGGCGCTCCGGGCGCTCCGGGTGCCCCGGGAACGCCCGGTGCGCCCGGCGCCCCTGGTGCGCCGGGAACTCCGGGTGCGCCGGGTGCGTCGGGTGCGCCGGGTGCGTCGGGAATCTCGCCTGCCGACCCGTGTGGTCGCTGACCCGGGCTTGAACTACGCCGCGAGCCAACCGTTTTCGTATGTCGGGTCTGAAGACTCGGATGACTGGATTGTCGGGTTCGTCTGATATCTCTTATGTATGAATGCTCCCGGGTGGTACCCGAACCCTGACGGTTCCGGCTCGCAGCTGTACTGGGATGGGCAGGCCTGGCAGCAAGCCGCATCCGTCGAAGCGCCCAAGAAACGGAAGGGCAGCGTCTGGAATGTCGTCGGAGTCCTGATCGCGGCCGTGGTCGGCATGATGCTTGCCAACGCAATCCTCGGCGGCGAAGGCATCGGGCAGTTCATCGGGCAGTGACCGAGTCGTGGGTCAGTCGGCCCAGCGGTCGCTCCGTGGCTGAAATCGGCTTGCGGATGGTGGTCCGGGCTCCGGGGACTGAGCTACTCCCGGCCCTCTCGGTCCAGATCGCCGACGATGCCGAGCCCGTCGCGGCTGCGCTGTTCGCGGTAGGCCACCCGGCCGACCGTGTGCGCGATGACCGGCGCGGTCAACAGCGTGAACAACCCGACCAACACCAGCATCCAGATGTCGACGTTGCCGCGCAGTCGGATCACCGCCCCGATCAGCACCAGCACCAGGCCGATCACCTGGGGCTTGGTCGCAGCGTGCATGCGGGAGAGGGTGTCAGGGAAGCGCACGATACCGATGGCGGCGGTCATGGCGAGCAGCGCGCCCAGCAGGATGAGCACGGCGGCGACGACCTCGAGCACGGTGTTCACTGGTCGTCACGCACCCGGAACCGTGCCACGCTGACCGAGCCGACGAAGCCGACGAGGGAGAGCGCGACGATGGCGGGCACCAGCGTGGTGTCGAGGCTGTAGGCAGCCCACACCGCGAGCCCGCAGATGGCCACCGCGACCAGGGTGTCCATCGCGACCAGGCGGTCCAGCGTGGACGGCCCGTCGAGCAGTCGGTACGAGGTCATCACGGCGGCCACCGAGAGCATCACCCCGGCGATCACGAGCACTGTCGTCACGGCAGATCCTTTCGGTCGGTGTGCCCCGGCGCCGAGGGGTCGAAGACGGGATTGTCCACGTGCCACGGGGACGGCTTCCACTCCTCGTCGCGCTCGAACGAGGCGATGAACAGCCGTTCCAGCTGCCGCACGGTCCGGTAGAACTGGTCGACGGCCCTGTCGGTGCCCACGTCGAGCACGTGCACGTACACCATCCGCTTGACCTGGTCGACCTCCAGCACCATGGTGCCGGGGATCAGGTTGAGCACGTCGATGCACAGGGTCAGCACCAGATCGGATTTGATGGCCAACCGGGCGCGCAGCACCCCGGTCACCGGGGGCGGACCGGGGCGCACGGCCAGCCAGGCCACCTGCGCGCTCGACTGCGCCGCGTACACGATGCAGAGCCCGACCAGCTTCACGATCGACCACAGGTGGATCCGGCCCTCGACCGGGACCCGCGGCAGCGGGAGGAGCACCATGATCAGCACCCCCACGGCCAGGCCGCCCAGGATGTTCGCGACGCTGATGTTGCCCCACAACAGGATCCACACGGCGGTCAGCCACACCAGGACCCCGGCGCGCAGTACCCGTTCCCTGTTCATCGCGTACCCCCCGTCGCGGCCGCCTGCTCGGCGTACCCGGGCCCGAGCACGGCGTCGATGTAGATGGAGCGGTCCCGCAGGTCCGCGGCCGCACGGTCGGTGATCGCGATGAACTGGCCCGCGAACACGGTCAGGGCCAGGCCGACCACGACCACGCCGATCGTGGGGATCAGCATCAGGGCGGGCATCCTGCCGACGTCGGCGCGGTCGTCGAAGGCGATGTCCTCCTCGGACTCGTCGATCAGGGCGGACGGGCTGACGTCGGCGAGGTCGCCCTCGGGGGCGTCGGCGCGCGAGCGCCAGAACGCCTTCGTCCAGACCCGGGCCACCACGTACAGGGTGAGCAGGCTCGTGACGGTGCCGCCCGCGACCAGCACCCAGGACAACGCGCTCGGGTGGGCGACGCCCGCCTGCAGCAGGGCGACCTTCCCGATGAAGCCGGAGAACGGCGGGATGCCGGCCAGGTTCAGCGCGGGCACCAGGAACACCAGCGCCAGCACGGGGCTCGCCGCGGCGAGACCGCCGAGCCTGCGCAGCGAGGACGACCCGGCCTGCCGCTCGATCAGGCCGACCACCAGGAACAGCGCGGTCTGCACGATGATGTGGTGCGCGACGTAGTAGATGGCGCCGGACAGGCCCTGCTGGGTGGACAGGGCGATGCCGAACACCATGTAGCCGATGTGGCTGACCAGGGTGAACGAGAGCAGCCGTTTGATGTCGCTCTGCGCGATGGCACCGAAGATGCCGACCAGCATGGTGAGCAGGCCGCAGATCATCAGCACGTTGTCGAGCTCGCCCTGCGGGAACAGCAGGGTGTGCGCCCGGATGATCGCGTAGACGCCGACCTTGGTCAGCAGGCCCGCGAACACGGCCGTGACCGGGGCGGGCGCGGTCGGGTACGAGTCCGGCAGCCAGGTGGAGAGCGGGAACACCGCGGCCTTGATGCCGAACGCGACCAACAGCACGCCGAAGACCGCGGTCCTGGTGCCGACCGGGATGCCGTCGAGCCGGGTGGCCATCTGGGCCAGGTTCAGGGTGCCGGTCGCGCCGTATGCGAGGGCGATGCCGACCAGGAAGATCAGCGAGGACACCATCGAGACCATCACATAGGAGACCCCGGCGCGCACCCGGTCGGCGCTGGCCCCGAGGGTCAGCAGCACGAACGACGCGGCGAGCAGCACCTCGAACCCGACGTACAGGTTGAACAGGTCGCCCGCCAGGAACGCGTTGGAGATGCCCGCGGTCAGCGCCAGGTAGGTGGGCAGGAAGATCGACACCGGCTGTCGTTCGGTGCCGTCGTGGATGCCCTGCCCGACCGCGAACCCCATGACGGCGAGCAGGACGATGCTCGAGACCACGAGCATCACCGCCGACAGCTGGTCCACCACCAGGGTGATGCCGATCGGCGAGTCCCAGCCGCCGACCTGCAGCGTGGCGATGCCGTCCCGGTCGGTGAGGTACAGCAGCAGGCAGGCGACGACCAGGCCGATCACGAGCGCGGACATGGTGATCGCGCGCTGGAACCGCGGCCTGCGGCCGCCGACGAGGGTGACCGCCGCGGCCAGCATGGGCACCAGCACGGGTAGCGGCATCAGGGTCTGGATCAGGTCGGGGGACAGGGTCATTCGCGATCACCGCCGGGAACCCGGATCGGTCCGTCGCCGTCCGGGTCGAACTCGTCGAAGTCGCCCTCGCGCAGGTCCTCGTAGCACTCGAGGTCCTCGAGGTTCTTGAGCTGTTCGAGCGGGATCGGATTGCCCTTGTCGTCGAAGGCGTCGCCGCCGAAGGTGAAGTCGCCGGTGATCGGGTCGTCGGAGCGGTCGTGGTCCGGCGCCTCGGCGGGGCTGCGACGGCGGATGACCTTGGTGTCCTCGGGGTCGTTCTCGACGGCGTCCTTGGTGTTGATCTTGTACGACCGGTAGGCCAGCGCCATCACGAACGCCGCGATGCCCATGGTGATCACGATCGCGGTCAGGATCATCGCCTGCGCCAGCGGGTCGGCCATGGTGTCGTACACCGCGTTCGTCCGCCCGACGATGGGGGCGCTGCCCGGCGGCCCGCCGACGGTGAGGATGAGCAGGTTGACGCCGTTGCCGAACAGCAGCAGCCCCAGCAGCATCTTGGTGATGCTGCGCTCGAGCAGCAGGTACACCCCGCAGGCGATCAGCACGCCGACGATGACGAGGATGCCGAAGTTCGCGCTCATCGGGCATTCACCTCGACCTCCGCGTCCAGGCGCGCGCCGAGGCTGCGCAGCACGTCGAGCACGAGTCCGACGACGATGAGGTACACGCCGAGGTCGAAGAAGATCGCGGTCACCATCTTGATGTGGCCGAGCAGCGGCAGAGTGACCTCCAGGGTCGCGGAGGAGAGCGCGGGGGCGCCGAGGAACAGCGAGGCCAGCGCGGTGCCCGCGGAGAAGATCAGGCCGAGGCCGAGGATCTTTCCCGCGTCGATGGGGACCGTCTCGCCGAGCTCGTAGCGGCCGCCTGCCAGGTACCGGAGCACCAGCGCCAGGCCCGCGGTGAGCCCACCCGCGAAGCCGCCGCCGGGGGCGTTGTGTCCGGAGAAGAAGAAGTACACGGACAGCACCATCATGGTCGGGAAGATCATCCGGGTGGTGATCTCCAGGACCAGCGACCGGTGCCGGGGGTCGATCAGGTCGCCGCCACGTAGCCAGGTGGTCTCCGAGCTCGAGGCGGCCTCCTCGGCTCCAGGCGCGTCGGACACGCGCGGAGCGGTACCGAACCGGCGGGTGCGGAACACCAGCGAAGCGACGCCGGTGGCGGCGACGAGCAGCACCGAGATCTCGCCGAGGGTGTCCCAGGCACGGATGTCGACCAGCAGCACGTTCACCACGTTCTTGCCGTTGCCGAGGGTGTAGGCGGCCTCGGGCAGCTGCAGCGAGATCGGCGCGGTGTTGCGGGCGTTCATCGCGTACGCGCCGAGCGCCGTGACGGTGGCGCCGACCGCGGCGCCGAGCAGGGCGCGCGGCGCCTTGAAGCCGACGGACTGGCGCTCGTCGGTCTCGGCGGGCAGCTTGCGCAGCACCAGCACGAAGATCACCAGGGTCAGCGTCTCCACCAGGAACTGGGTCAGGGCCAGGTCCGGCGCGCCGTCGAGGGCGAAGATGACGCCGCAGCCGTAGCCGCCGACGCCGACCAGGATGACGCTGGCCAGGCGGTTGCGCATCACGGTCGCGGCGAGCGCGGCGGCGATCATGATCAGCCCGACCGCGAACTGGATCGGAGACTCCCACAGCCGCAGCCGGACCCCGGTGTCGGTGTTGAGCACCAGCAGGATCGTCGGCAGCAGCACCAGGGTGACGAGGATGGACGCCTGCGTCAGCGGCAGCGAACCGCGCTGGGTGGTGCCGGTGAGCTTGATCGAGATCGTGTCCATGGCGCGCAGGGTGGCGTCGTACACGCGGTCGGCGTTGCCGAGCGGCGGATGCTCGAAGCGCAGCCTGCTGACCCAGCGATGCGCGACGAACAGCACCGCGCCGCAGCCGATCACCAGGATGGTCAGGTACAGCGGCAGGCCGAAACCGTGCCACAGCGCGAGGTGGTAGTCGGCGTGGCCGCCCGCGGGCAGCGTCTGCGCGTAGGGGCTGAGCAGGCGGTCCATCACCGGCGCCGCCAGGCCGGCGGCCAGTCCGCCGACGGCGAGCAGGGCGGGGACGAACAGGAACAACGGGCCCGCGGCGTGCATGCCCTGCACGGCCGGGCTCGGCCGCTTCAGCTGCTTGCGGCCGAACGCGCCCCAGATGAACCGGATGCTGTACGTCACGGTCAGGATCGAACCGGCGACGACCGTCGCGAGCACCAGGGTCCGCACGGGCGGGCTCAACGCGTCGGTGGTGGCGATCGCCTCGAGGGCGCCCTCCTTGCCGACGAAGCCGAGGAACGGCGGCAGCCCCGCCATGCTGGCGGCGGCGAGGACCGCGATGACGCACAGCGCGGGGGCGGCCTTGCCCAGGTGGGCCAGCTTGCGGATGTCGCGGGTACCGGTGGTGTGGTCGATGACGCCGACCACCATGAACAGTGCGGCCTTGAACATCGCGTGCGCGACCACCATGGTGATGCCCGCCAGCGCGGCGTTCCTGTCGCCGATGCCGACCAGGGTGATGAGGAAGCCGAGCTGGCTGACGGTGCCGAAGGCGAGGATCAGTTTCAGGTCGAAGGCCCGCAGCGACCGCCAGCCCGCGAGCAGCATCGACGCCAGCCCGAGTGTGATCACGGTGACCCGCCACGGCGCGGAGTCGGCGAACCCGGGCGCGAGCCGGGCGACGAGGTAGATGCCCGCCTTCACCATCGCCGCCGCGTGCAGGTAGGCGCTGACCGGTGTCGGGGCGGCCATCGCGCCGGGCAGCCAGAAGTGCATCGGGACGATCGCGGACTTCGACAGCGCGCCGATGAGCACGAGCACCACACCGACCCCGGCGAGCCAGCCGCCGGGCGGGTCCGCGAGCAGGTCGGAGATCAGGTAGCTGCCACCGACCTGGCCGAGGATGAGGAAGCCGACCAGCATCGCGAGGCCGCCCGCGGTGGTCACCAGCAGCGCCTGGGTGGCGGCCCTGCGGCTCGACGCCCGCTCCGCGTAGTGCCCGACCAGCAGGAACGAGAGCACCGTGGTCAGTTCCCAGAAGGTGTAGAGGATGAGCATGTTGTCGCTGGTGACCAGGCCGAACATGGCGCCGGCGAACGCGACCATCTCGGCGGCGAAGATGCCGAGGCGGGGCTCGTCGTCGGTGAAGTAGCGCGAGCAGTAGACGAGCACGAGGCTGCCGATCCCGAGGATCAGCGCGGACATGATCGCGGCGAGGGCGTCGAAGCGCATGTCGATGTCCATCGACAGCCCGGGTGCCCACTGGATGTGCAGGCTCTGCTGGGTGCCCCAGTTCTTGATCACCCAGCCGAGGCTCGCGAGCGGCACCAGCGACAGCGGGAGGAATGCGTTGCGGCCCATCGCTCGCACCACAAGCGGCGCCAGGACGGCGGCGACGGCGTGGGCGATCAGGACAGCAAGCAAAGGGCACTCCGTCGTTTGTCGTGTGCGGCGGCGGGGTGTCGGTACGCCCGGAGGTATCCGGGAGTCTGTGTCCGAGTTTAGTGGATGCCCCGTGTCCGAACGCAGGCGGCTTCGCCGCCCGTGAGTCTTTTGCGTCGCCCCGCGGGCCAGAAGGACTCACGGGCCGAAGGCGCATATCCTCAGGCAATGGCCGAGATCAGGACCGTCGCCCTCGCCCACATCAGGGACCGCCGGATGCTGCAGGCCCGCTCTGCGGGCAAGTCGGCCTTCTACATGGCCGGCGGCAAGATCGACCCGGGCGAAACCCCGGAAGAGGCGCTGCACAGGGAGATTCGCGAGGAGCTCGACGCGGGCGTCGTCGAGGGCACGCTCAGCACGCTCGGCGTGTTCGAGGCGGAGGCGTTCGGGCATCCGGCCGGGACCCGGCTGCACATGACGTGTTTCCTCGCGGACCTGACCGACGAGCCGACCGCGACGAGCGAGATCGCCGAGCTCCGGTACTTCACCGTCGACGAGTACGCGGCGATGCCGGAGACCGCGCCCGGCTCGCGGCTGGTGTTCGAGCGACTGCAGGCGCTGGGCCTGGTGGACTGAGCCGTGATCTTCACCGCGGCGCACCTCGAGGGCATCAGGTCCGGCGCGGTGACGCTCGCGTTCCGGCGGTGGGACCGGCCGCGGGTGCGGGCGGGATCGAGCCAGCGGACCGCGGTGGGGGTGATCGCGTTCGACGCGGTCGAGGAGATCGTGCCGATGGAGGTGACGGACGCCGACGCCGAGGCGGCCGGGTTCCCCTCGGCCGAGAAGATGCTCGCCTTCGTGGACAAGAAGGCGCACGGTCCCATCCTGTACCGGATCGCGCTGCGCTACGGCGGCGCCGATCCGCGGCAGGCACTGCGGGAGAACGCCGATCTGTCGGTGGCCGAACTCGAGAAGCTGCGGCGGCGGCTGGCGCGGATGGACGCCAACGGGGCCTGGACTGAGGCCACCCTGCGCCTCATCGGCGAACGGCCGGCGGTGGTCTCGACCGAGCTGGCGGAGGCGATGTCGATGGAGCGGCAGCCGTTCAAGATCCGGGTGCGCCGGCTCAAGGAACTCGGGCTTACCGAGAGCCTGGAGGTCGGTTACCGGCTGAGCCCGCGGGGCAGGCGGGTGCTCGACACCGTCTTCGCCGACGGCGCGGGCGCCTGACGATTCCCCCTCCCGCCCGCGGCCTGGAGGACTAGATTCCGGAGATGGACTCGCCTCGCTTGTCCCGCCGTACCGTTCTGCGCGGTGCCGCGCTCGGCCTCGGCGCCGCGGCGCTCGGTCCGCTCGCCACTCACACCGCCGCGGCGCAGGCCGCGCCGCCGGGTGGCAAGACCGCGATCGTCGTCGGCAGCGGCTTCGGCGGCGCGGTGGCAGCCCTGCGGCTGGGCATGGCGGGCATCGAGACCACGGTCCTCGAGCGCGGCAGGCGCTGGCCGATCGATCCGGCGGGCAACACCTTCGCCACCCTGGACGCGCCGGACGGCCGCGCGTCCTGGCTGCACGACCGGCCCTACATCAACCCGCTGACCCAGCTGCAGCCGATCCAGCGCTACGTCGGCGTCGTCGACGAGGTGAGGGGCAACGGCATCAACTCGGTCTACGGCGCGGGCGTCGGCGGCGGGTCGCTGGTGTTCGGCACCTACACCCCGCAGCCGCGGCGGCGGGACTTCGAGCAGGTCTTCCCTCGGCAGATCGACTATGGCGAGCTGGACCGGGTGTACTACCCGCGGGCGCGGGCCTCGCTCGGCACCTCACCGCTGCCTGCCGACCTGCTCGCCCACCCCGCCTACAAGGGCGCGCGGGCCTGGCTTGCCGACGTCGCGGATTACGGCGGCCAGCCGTCCTTCCACGACTTCTGCGTCGACTGGGACCTGGTGCGCGCGGAGCTGGCCGGGACACGGCGCCCGTCGGTGACCGTCGGGGAGGGCCCGTACGGCATCAATTCCGGGGCGAAGAACAGCGTCGATCACAACTACCTGCCCAGGGCCGAGGCGACCGGCAACGTCACGGTGCTGCCGCTGCACGAGGTCGTCGAGATCCGGGAGACGCAGGGGCGCAGCGGCTTCGAGGTCACCGTCAAGCGCATCGACGAGTACGGGACCGTCCTCGAGCACAAGCGCCTGGTGGCGGACCACCTCTTCATGGCGGCAGGCTCGTTCTACACCAGCGCGTTGCTGGTGACCGCGAAGGCGAAGGGGGCGTTGCCGAGGCTGAACGAGCACGTGGGCAAGGGCTTCGGCAACAACGGCGACTTCCTCATCTCGCGCACCCTGACCCGCCGCGAGTACGGCGCCAAGCAGGCCGGGCCAGGCGTCGCGGCCCTCTACGACGACGACACGCCGGACGGGACCGTCGCGATGTCGTGGCAGGCGGCGCCGTTCCCGGAGATCGCGGGCGGTAACACCAGCACCAACCTGATCCAGCTGATCACCGCCGAGCGGGGCTCCATCGACTACAACCCCGCGCTCGGGCGCGCCGAACTCAACTACCCGCACGGCGAGGCCGACAGCGATGTCGACGCCCGTGGGCGGCGGTTCGCAGGCCGGTTCCACGATCGCGCCGATGTGGCGCACGGGTACCCGGCGAACGGCATCCCGGTGTACCCGCGGCTCGCCGGATTCGGCAGCGCGGCGACCTTCCACGGCCTCGGTGGCATGGTGATGGGCCGGGCGTGCAGCTACGAGGGCCGGGTCGCCGGCTACGACAACATGTACGTCGTCGACGGCTCCCTGATCCCCGGTTCCACGGCGCTGGTGAACCCCTCGCTGACGATCACCGCGGTCGCGGAGCGATGCATGGACCATTTCCTGGCCGCCAACGGGTGAGGGCACGGGCGGTTGCCGAGTGCCGCCGCGGGGTCGACGATTGGACGAGGGGACCGGCGAAGGGGAAGCGATGACGTCGAGATCGGTAGCGTTGGCGACGTTCGCCGCCGCCTTCGTCGGCGCGGCGGTCATCGCCAACCGGCTGGCGGGAAAGCCCGTGCCGTTCCTGCGGTGGTCGGTGATCCGGTTCGCGCTCGGTGCCAGGCGCCTGCTCGGCGAGGGGCAGGTCGGCGACGGGCGGGAGGAGGCGTTGGCCGCGTACGTGACGGCGACGGCCCGTCGCGGGGACATCGACGACGTGATCCGCGTCATCGACGACTTCGCGCACACCAGGAGCTTCCTGATGAACGTCGGCGACGAGAAGGGCGAGATCCTGGACGCGGCGGTGCGGCGCGCCCGGCCCGCCCTGCTGCTCGAGCTCGGCACCTACTGCGGGTACAGCGCGTTGCGGATGGCGCGGGTGATGCCGCCGGACGCCACGGTCTGCAGCGTCGAGATCAACCCGGCGAACGCGGCGATCGCCCGGCGGATCTGGGAGCACGCGGGGGTTGGTGAGCGCATCACGTCGGTCGTCGGGTCGATCGGAGACGGCGGGACGACGGTGGCACGGCTGCGGGACGAGTACGGCATCGACACCGGCACAGTCGATTTCGTGTTCATCGACCACCTCAAGAGCGCCTACCTGCCGGACCTGCTCCGCATCGTGGACGAGGGCTGGTTGCACCCCGGCAGCCTGGTGGTCGCGGACAACGTCAGGTTCCCCGGTGCCCCCGACTACCTCGCCTACATGCGCTCGGAGGAGGGCGGGCGGTGGCGGTCGACGGAGCACTACACCCACGTCGAGTACCAGCGGGTGCTCAGGGACCTGGTGCTCGAGTCCGAGTTCTGCGACGACCTCGCCGCCCGGTGAAACGGGGCAGACCGCTCAGCCCTGCCAGGGGCCACCGATGCGGTCTGCGGCAGGCGCCGCCTGCCGCAGGCCGGCCTCGAAAGCCGTCTCCCATGCCGACATGTCGTGCAGGTTCGGGCCGAAGGCGTCCAGGGCGGCTCGATCGGGGGCGATGCTGAGAGGGGCGCCGCTGGGGTAGAGGTGACCCAGCGGCTCGAGGACGACCACCGTGTCCGCGTCCGCCACCAGGTCCGCATCGGATCCGGCGCGGAAGGCGCCGTCCATGTAGCGGCGGCCGTTGATCGTGATCGGCGGGTAGAGGCCGGGCACCGCATAGCTGGCGGCGACGGCCTGCAGCAGCGAGGCGTCCCCGTGTCGGTCCCAGACCGCGGGTTCGCCCGATTCCGTGTCGACCGCGGTGATCAGGAGGCGCTGTTCGGGCCAGTCGCGGGCGGTGATCAGGGTGGCCGTTCGGTCGAGATGGGTCTGCTCGGAGGGCACGTCGGCGGTGAGGGCGATCCGCCCGACCCGATGCAGCTTCTCGCCCTGCTCCAGCGCGGGGTCGTTGAGGGTCGCGAGCACCTCGGCAAGCCTGCGGGGATCGGCGGCACCGTTCCCGGATCTGGTGCGGGTGGCCAGGCGGTCCGGGTCCTGGCCGGTGGCGAGCATCGCGCCGACGATGGCGCCCGCCGAGGTGCCGATGATGACGTCGGCCTCGGTCAGGTCCACGCCCGCCCCGCGAAGACCGACGGCCAGTCCGGCCAGCCACGCCGTGCCGACGACACCGCCGGGACCGAGTATGAGTGCACGTTGCATGGGGACGATCTTGCTACCTCGACCGCGGCTGAGGTCAAGGCGCGCTGGCAGATTCGCGTTCGGCTCGGGCGCACGGTGACCACGCCACGGGAGTGTGGCGTGGTCACCGGCGTCAGCGTCGGGCGTCTGGCTCAGTGCGCCATGGCCGGCTGACCGCCCTCGGCCGGGGCAGGCAGCAGGCCGCGGGGGAGCAGGAACGCCGAGATCGCCGCGCCGACCACGAAAATCGCTGCGGCCCACCAGAAGGTCGTGGTGTAGCTGTGCACGGCGGCGAGGGCGGCATTCTGCGGTGACGGCACCCGGCCGTCCATGAAGCCCGTGGCCGCGGTCGCGGCGACGGTGCTCAGCAGGGCGGTGCCGATCGACCCGCCGACCTGCTGCATGGTGTTCACCGTCGCGGAGGCGACGCCGGCGTCGTCCGGGTCGACGCCGGTGATGGCGCCCTGCATGCCGGGCGCGAACACCATGCCCATGCCGAGGCCGAGCAGCACCAGCCCGGGCAGGATGATCGTCGCGTAGGCGGTGTCGACGTCGATCTGCGCGAGCACCGCCAGCCCGACGGCCGCGACGATCAGGCCGGTCGTGATCAGGACCCGCGGCCCAACCCTCGGCAGCAGCACGGCGGTGGCCGTGGTCGCGGAGGTCACCATGCCTGCGACCATCGGCAGGAAGGCCACACCGGTGACGATCGGCGTGTACTGCAGCACCGTCTGCAGGTAGAAGGTGAGGAACAGGAACACCGCGAACATGCCGGAGCCGGTGATGAACATCGCCAGGTACGACCCGCCGCGGGTGCGGTCGAGCACGATCCGGAGCGGGAGCAGCGGGTGGGCGACGCGCGTCTCGATGACCACGAACACCGCGAGCAGGAGGGCGCCCGCGACCAGCCAGGCGATCGTCATCGGGTCGGACCAGCCGTCGGACTCGGCGTGTGAGAACCCGTAGACGATGCCGAAGAGGGCGGCGGAGACCGTGATGGTGCCCGGGATGTCGAGCTTGGGCCGGTGCTCCGACCGGTGCGGGGCGATCATGAGGACCGCGCCGACCAGCGCCACGGCGGCGAACACGAGGTTGACGTACAGGCTCCAGCGCCACGACGTCCACTCGGTGAGGACCCCGCCGAGCAGCAGTCCGACCGCGCCGCCCGCGCCCGCGACCGCGCCGAAGACGCCGAACGCCTTGGCCCGCTCGTCGGGCTTGGTGAATGTGGTCGCCAGCAGCGACAGTGCCGCGGGCGCGAGCAGGGCCGCGAAGACGCCCTGACCGGCGCGCGCGGCCACCAGCATCGGGAAGTTCACCGCAGCGCCGCCGAGCGCGGACATGCCCGCGAAGCCGACGAGGCCGATGACGAAGGTGTTCCTGCGCCCGAACAGATCGCTGAGCCGGCCGCCGAGCAGCAACAGGCTGCCGAACGCGAGCGCATAGGACGTGACCACCCACTGCCGGTCCGCGTCGGAGAAGCCGAGATCCTGCTGCGCCGCCGGCAGCGCGATGTTCACGATGGTCGCGTCGAGCACCACCATCAGCTGGGCCAGACCGATGACGGCCAGGATCAGCCAGCGCAGTCGGTGCTCCCGTGTCGTGTCTCCTGGCCCGGTCTGCGGGCGATCGATCGTGGTCGTGGTCATGAGCGAGCCTCGCCTCGTGGAGTGGTGGAGGTTGAAGTGGAGGAGTAATCTCCACTTAGGGAACGGTAGCACTAAGCGGAGGAGATGTCTCCACTTAATTTCCCGGCTACGGCAAACGCCCTGATGACGGATTTCGGGAATGGCAGAATCGACGATTGTGAGTACCGCCCCAGCAGCACGACCATTGCGCGCCGACGCCGAACGCAACCGACGCAAGATCCTCGACGCCGCGATGGAGCTGTTTGCGAGCCGCGGCATCGACATCACCCTCGACGACGTCGCCCGGCACGCCAAGGTCGGAGTCGGCACCGTCTATCGGCGCTTCACCTGCAAGCAGGAGCTGGTCGACGGTGTCTTCGAGCAGAGCATGGACCAGATCGCCGGGGCGGCCGAGGAGGCGCTGCGGCGCGAGGACCCCTGGTCCGCGCTGGTCGACTTCATCGGGCTCACCAGCGAATGGATGTCGCTGAGCAGGGGTCTCGGCGATGTCTTCTTCACCAACGACGAGGGTCGTGAGCAGGTCGCGTGCGCGCGGCAGCGGATCACGCCTGCGATCCAGCAGCTCGTCGACCGGGCGAAGGATGCGGGCGCGTTGCGCCCCGAGATCCAGGTCAACGACCTGTTCGCGGTCAGCTGCATGCTCGATGCGGTCATCGACTTCAACCGGCCGGTCTCGCCCGAGACCTGGCGCCGCTACCTCGCGCTCGTGCTCGACGGGATGCGCGCCGACGGGGCCGAGCGGGCGCCGCTGCCGCTGGCGCCGCTGACTGACGAGCAGGTGGAGGCGGCCAAGACCGCCCGCGCCCGCGGCTGATTTTGTCATCGCATTACTCTTCGTTTACCGTGGCTGAGGCGCGGGGACGAGCCCGCGCCCTCGACGTGCGGGAGGTGGTAGGCGTGCCTGGTCCGAGACCCGTGGCGCACACGTCACCGATCCCGCTCGACGCCCTGCAGTAACGCGCCGGTGCCGCATGACGGCACCGTCGGATGCCCTGCGGCATGTCGACTCTCGTGCGAGGCCCGTCCTGCGGACCCATGTGCCTCGCCGATCGGTTGCGCGGCGCTCGCGCCCTCTTTTCTCTAGACCACGCTCTCAACACAGCCATGCGGTCGTGCCTGGGCTTTCGCTCACCCTCGACCGCCGGGCCGTGCGGCCTCGACGCGTGCCGTACCGCCCGACCTCCAGCGAATACGTTCCCATCGAGGCATGCACCGGGGGTGCCCGTGCGCCGGCCTGGCGCGCACCGCGTAGCCCTTCGGGATGCCGCGAAAAGAAGGACTCTTTATGAGCAGCACGATGCCGACCAACGACTACGCGCAGAAGACCGCCGACCCGATGGCGCCGAGCGCCGAGAACGTGGAGCTGCTGCGTGACGTCACCAATGAGCTGCGCGGACTCAACAGAGAGATGGAAGAGATCTGCGAGATCACCCAGGACCAGCTGAAGGTCACCGAGCAGACCCGCCGGGTGACGGCGTGGACGGCGGTCGCGGTGGTGCCCGGTGCCCTCGGGTCGCTGTACGGCTCGAACTTCGAGCACATGCCCGAGCTCCAGTTCTACTACGGCTGGCCGATCTTCCTCTGCGTTCTTGCCTCCAGCGCGCTGGCCACCTACCTCGGGATGCGCCGCAAGGGCTGGCTGTGAGCCGGCAGGCGAGCAGAGAAAGCGCGGAAGGGAGGAAGAGCATGACGAATCACCACATCCCGGCCAGTCTGCGCGGGCTGAGCACCCGCGACCTGGAACAGTGCACGACCGAGGAACTGCGGGCGTTTCTCGCGGGTGTCTGTGAGTACCGGGCGGGGCTCGCGCAGCTGCACCGCAAATCGGTGGACCTGGTCAAGGAGACCAGGCGCCAGCGGGTGGTCTCCGGGTGGCTCGCGGTGGGCATCGTGCCCATCGCGCTCGGCGGGATCTACGCCTCGAACTTCAGCGACTACGGCGGCATGCCGGAAACCAAGTGGCTGTACGGATGGCCCCTCTTCGTCGGGGCACTGGCGACCCTCTGCGGCACCCTGTACCTCGTGATGCGGCGCAGGGGCTGGATGGAGGCCTGACGGAAGGCCGGTTCGCGAGAACCGGTCGCCGCGAATCGCGGTTGTGAGTGCGCCGCATGCTCCTCGCCGATGGCGGGAGCATGCGGCCGCTACGGCGAGGGCGTCGGGTCCCGCCGCCGGAGCCGGTGGGCGGCCTCGGCGCAGGCGAGGATCACCAGCGTCATCGCGAGGCTGAGCGCGAACGGGTCGGGCGGCGTGGATCCGAGCATCCCGCGCGGCAGGTCGTCGAACACGGACAGCTGGTCCCAGTGCACGCTCGAGTTGCTCTGGCCGGCGACGGTCAGCGCGCTGGGGACGAAAAGCACGGACAGGCCGACCGGGATCGACGCAGCGCGGCGGGGAACTGCCGAGGCGAACGCGTAGCCGGCGATCGGCGCCAGCGCGAGGTAGCGGATCGCCTCCACCGCAGATGCATCGTTCGGCCAGACCAGCCCCGCCGCGGCATTGACCGCCAGCAAGACGAGTCCGAGAGTCGGGTTCGCCCAGCGACTTCCGACGGCGGCGCCCGCGAGCAGCAGCGCCAGCATGATCGCGATTCCGATCCACTCGGTGCCGACTCCGACGACGAGGGGTGCGGATGCGGCGAGTGCCGCCGCGGCGGTCAGCAGGAACACCCCGTCGCGGCCGTCGAGCAGGAAGGCCGCGATGACGATCGCCACCATCACCAGTGCGAGCACCGGAGCCGCGACGGACCAGTCGCTGCGGTGCTCGGCGAGAACGGCGTTGGAGGCCAGTCCGGTGACGATGACGATCGCGATCGCGTACAGCGGACGCCGCGAGGCGCCCGCCGGCGCCGTCGCCGAACCCGTCGCGAGCGCGGCGCCCGCCACGCAGCACCCGAGCGCGGGCAGCAGCAGCCACCACGGCGGGTCGGTGACCATGGTTCCCTCGGTGGCGGGGAGGCTGTACGCCGTCCAGCCCTGGTAGTCGGAGGACTGGCCATACGGGATCGGATTCGCGACGAGGTCGGCCAGCAGGAAGGACGCGAACGCCCCCGCGACGAGCGCGGCCGCCGCGTACCTGTCGGCCGCCACCGCGGCGGCGCCGCCCATCGCGATCCCGGCCCCGATCCCGGCCAGGTAGCTGAGCGCGATCAGCCACTCCAGTTGGTGCGCATGGGTGTTCACGAGCGCGCCGACGCTCAGCACCACGAGTCCGGAGCCCGCGACCAGGTAGGCGGCGGCCCGGGAACCCCGCCGCGCCAATGCCCCCGCGACGGCGACCGCCAGCACCAGGCCGACCGCGGCGGCGAGCGGCCGACTGGTCATCAGTTGCCGGAGTTCGCCCTCGGTCCCGGCGATGCCGGTCTGCTCGGCCACCGGAGCGGCGAGGGCCCATCCTGCGGTCGCGGCGACCAGAAACAGCGCGACCGTGTCGAGGACGGCGATCCATCTCCTGCTCATGCGGAGCCCGGCTCGGGGGCGGCCGTCGGCCGGGCCAGCGCACGGACGCCGACCGCGCAGGCCAGCACCGCGATCAGCAGCGCGATGCCCGCGACCCGGTCGTCGTAGGCAGGGATGTCAAAGATGTCGACGAAGCTGCCGCCGGTGAACGTCGGCTCGCGCCTCATCCCCAGCATGGCATCGAACGGCTCATTCATGGGATCGCCAGTGAGGGGCACATATGCACCGTCATACGAACCGCCGTACGCGACCGTGCCGGTGTAGACAGTCGCCGCCGAGTGAAAGACCATGGACACGAACGGGATCCCCAGCCCGACCGCGGCGATGGCCGCGGTGCCGGGCAGCGACGACCCGAACGCCATCCCCGCGCCGACGCCGAGCACGGCCAGCCGCACCAGCAGCATCGGGCCGTCCTGGCCGAGATTCGGCCAGATCGCGCCGACCATCGGGATCAGGGCCACCACGAACAGGCCGCCGATTGTCGACCGCCATGTCATCGACAGGCGCAGGCCGAGCGCCACCGCGACCGCACCCACGAGCACCGCCTGCCAGTGCTCGACGCCGGCGAACGGCCCACCGAGATCCACCAGCACCGGCATCGAGGCCGCCGCGACGCCCGTCGCGGCCAACAGGAATCGGCCGTCGGCGACCTCGATCGTCCGTGCGGCGAACCAGGTGAGCGCGACGACGACCGCCATGGAGAGCCCGATGAGGATCCAGGAGCTGACCCGCGACGTGTAGTCCTGCCGGTCGATCCAGAACAGCAGCGCCCGGTTCGCCAGCGCTATCGACGCCGCGGTCGCGAGCGCGAGGCGGAGCTCGCGTCCGGTGGCCCGCTGGATCCGGGTGGCGCCGTCGGCAACTGCCGCGGCCGCGAGGGCCAGTACGAGAGTCGGGCCGAGCAGCCACCAGGAGGGTTCGCCGATCGAGGACGTGGTCTGCGCGGGGAACACCAGCTCGAAAACGCGCGCGGTGAGAAACGTGCCGAGCACGCCGAGGACCAGCGCGAGCTGCCCGGCCCGCCGTCCCCACACCGCGGCCACCGCCGCGCCGAGGATCACCCCTGCGGCCACCGCCTTGACGTAGTGCACGGCGATCAGCGCGTCGATCGAGCCGATGCCAGGGGTGGTCAGCCGTGCACCGACCAGCACGAGCGTCGCGACGGCCATTGCGATCCAGGCGATCCGCCGGGATCCGTTGCGCTGCAGCAGGGCGTAGGCGAGCACCGCGACGACGGTGCCAACCGCGATCCCGGTCGGCTGACTGGAGAGCCAGCGGCTCAGCTCCCGATCGGACGTGTAGATCGCCCAGCCGCCGCCAGGGGGATTGGTCAACACGAACGCGGCGAGCGCCCCGCTGAACAGGGCGGACAGCGCCGAGAGGACTTCGCGGGGTTCGACGGGCATTTGCCGACGCTAACCGACCGCGCCCCGCCGCGGCGGCAACCGGGCGATAGCGGGCCTCGCATGCCAGGATCGTGACGACCGACTACGACGCGAGGAGCGCGCATGACTTCGATCAACGACAAGGCGACCGCACTGCTGCAGCTGCATCAGCCCGGCAATCCGGTGATCCTGCCGACGGTATGGGACGCCTGGTCGGCAAACCTGGCCGCCGAGGGCGGGTTTGCGGCGCTGACGGTGGGTAGCCACCCGGTGGCGGACTCGATCGGCAAGCCCGACAACGAGGGCATGAGCTTCGAGGAGTTGCTGACCCGCGTCGCACAGATCACCGCAGCCGTCGACCTGCCGGTCTCGGTCGACATCGAGTCCGGATACGGGCAGACCCCCGAACGGCTGATCGCCGGGCTGATCGAGGTGGGCGCCGTCGGCCTCAACATCGAGGACACCGTGCACAGCGAGGGCGGCAGGCTGCGCGAGGCGCAGGAGCACGCGGACTTCGTCGGCGGGCTGCGTCGGGCGGCGGATGCCGCGGGCGTGCACATCGTCGTCAACGCCCGCACCGACCTGTTCATCAAGCAGGTCGGCGACGAGTCCGATCGCGTCGAGCGTGCGATCGCCCGGATGAAGCTGGCCGCGGAGGCGGGCGCGGACTCGCTGTACCCGGTCGGGTTCCACAGCGACGAGGTGTACCAGCGGTTGACCTCGGAGTTGCCGTTGCCGGTCAACGCGATCGCCGATCCGGTGCGCGGCGAGAAGGCCAGCTACGCCTCCCTCGGGGTCGGCCGGGTCAGCTTCGGTCCGCTGCTCCAGGCGGCGCTTGCCGTGCGCGCCAACCAGCTCCTCGCCCGCTGGGTCTGATACGCAGCGACACTGGGCGTCGTGTCGGGTACGTGAGTGCCCGTCCGACGCCCAGTGGGCGCGCTGACAGCGCTAGGCCGTGTTCAGTGCCACGGCTTCGTGAATGAGCGCCGTGAACGCCTTGTCGTCGATCGTGTCGCCCTCGTGGATGTCGATGGCACGCCTGGTGTTTCCGTCGAGGCCGGTGTTGAACAGGCCCGACGGGTCGTCCAGCGAGGCGCCCTTGGCGAAGGTCACCTTGACGATCTTCTTGTATGTCTCACCGGTGCAGATCATTCCGGCGTGATACCACACCGGAACCCCGCGCCACTTCCAGTCCTCGACCACATCGGGGTCGGCCTTCTTGATGAGAGTTCGGATGTGAGCGAGCATCTCGCCCCGCCAGTCACCGAGCTCCTCGATCCTCGCATCAATCAGCTGAGACGGATTCTCCATGGTGTCAGTCGCTCTCTTCATGGTTGGTGTCGCTCGCCGGTGACTCGAGTATCCTCGCCGACCACGGTGAGTGCATCGCGACGCGCAGCGCGTCAGCGTGTGTAGGCCGCGCTCTGGGCCCGGACGAGGTCGACCAGGTCCCGCTGCGCGAGGTTCACGTCGAGCAGGTGCAGACCCCAGGTCTCCATCGGGAGTGCGGGCAGCAGCGCGGCACCAGGGCCGTCGACCATGAGCACGTGGGGTCCGCCCCCGCCGGTGCACCTGGCGCGGAACCGGTCGACCTCACGGCCGGCGGCCATGCCACGGATCGGGGCGTCCGCATTGTCATGCAGCGAACCGGGATTGGTGCACAGCACCTCATAGTCGGGCCCGAACGGGAGGTTCGCGCGGGTGCCGGAGGTGCCGGCCTTTTGCGGCGCCAGCCCGAAGCGGGTGTCGGGTGGCGGGGTCCTCGAGTAGGCCGAGTACGCGACGACGCATCCGGTTTGGGTGGTGTCGGTGCACGCGGGCACCGACGTGAAGTCGCCCCCGACCAGCTGGCCCTTGCGCACGAGCACGTCGCCCCCGATCAGCAGTGCCGAGACCAGCTGCGACTGAGCAGGTTTCCCGTCGATGCGATTGTGGATCAGCATCCGGAGCATCCTGGTGCCCTGCGAATGGCCGATCAGCACCACACCGCGGCCGTCGTTGTGGTTGGCGAGGTAGTCGTCCCACGCGCGTTCGACGTCGTCGTACGCGAGGTCGAACGCGACACTGCGCTCGGCAGGCGTCCCCGTGAACAGCGCGCGCAGCGTGACCTGCCGGTACACCGGGGCCCACACGTTGCAGTTCTCGCCGAACGGTTCCGCCTGCGCGCGGGCCACCGTGCGCAGCTCGGGCGAGGGGTCGAGGTTCGCGTTCACGGACTGCTGCAGCGACGCCGTGGGATACACGTAGAAGCAGTCGACCGGCGCGCCGGATCGGCCGCCGCACGGGTCGTCGGCCTGACCGGGCCTGCACAGCCAGGTGGTCGACGACGCCGGGGGCGGTGCGGCCGAGACGTGCGGAGCCGCGATCGCGACGGCTCCGACGAGCACGAGCAGGGTGGTGCAGGCGCGGGCGAGCGGGCGGAACGATCGGCGGCTCGGCATGCTCACGGATGCTAGTCCCGTGGCCGCCGGCCCGGTAGCCTCAGCGATTCTCGGCGTACGCCGCGAGGTGCGCCACCTGCTCGGCGTCGAGCGACGGGCGGACCGCCTTCCTCGCCGCGGCGACGTCGGCCGCCGTGACGTCTGCCGCGTCGACGCTGCGGCGCATGGCGGCCAGGGCCGCCTCCCGCAGCAGCGCCGCGCAGTCCGCCGCCGAGTACCCGTCGAGATCCTCCGCCAGCGCATCGAGGTCGACGTCCGCCTCGAGCGGGATCGACTTCCCTGCGGTCTGCAGAATCTGCTTGCGTGCCTCGGCGTCCGGCGGCGGCACGAAGACCAGCCGCTCGATCCGGCCGGGGCGCAGCAGCGCCGGATCGATCAGATCCGGCCGGTTGGTCGCCGCGAGCACCACGACGTCGCGCAGCGGTTCGACACCGTCGAGCTCGGTGAGCAGCGAGGCCACCACCCGGTCGGTGACCCCGGAATCCGAACTCTGCCCGCGGCGCGGTGCCAGGGCGTCCACCTCGTCGAGGAAGATCAGCGAGGGGGCCGAGTCCCTGGCCCGCTGGAACAGCTCGCGCACCGCCTTCTCCGACGCTCCCACCCACTTGTCCATCAGCTCGGCGCCCTTGACCGCGTGCACGCTGAGCTGCCCGGAGCTGGCGAGGGCACGGACCACAAAGGTCTTGCCGCAGCCGGGCGGGCCGTACAGCAGCACCCCGCGCGGCGGGTCCACCCCAAGGCGGGCAAAGGAATCCGGGTGCTGCAGCGGCCACAGCACCGCCTCGGTGAGGGCCTGCTTGGTCTCGACCATGTCCCCGACGTCCTCGAGGGTGACGCTGCCGATCGCCAGCTCCTCGGTCCCCGAACGCGACAGCGGGCGGATCACGTCGAGCGCGCCGACCAGGTCCTCCTGCAGCAGGTTCGGGTCTTCCCCGCTGCTGCTGGCCCGCGCCGCGGCCCGCAGCGCGGCCTCCCGGACCAGCGCGGCGAGGTCGGAGGCGACGAAACCCGGTGCCCGCGCTGCGATCTCATCGAGCTTGAGGTCGGTGGTGGGGACCTTGCGCAGCATCAGCTCCAGCAGCGCCCTGCGCAGCCTGCCGTCGGGCAGCGCCACGGTGAGTTCGCGGTCGCACAGGTCCTGGCCGCGGACCCGGTCGTCGAGCGAATCGGGATGTGCGGTGGTCGCGACGAACGCGACCCCCGGGGTGTCGACCGCGCGGCGCAGCTCGTCGAGGATCAGCGTGGAGACCGGTTCCGGCTCGGCGGGCAGCAGCGCGTCGATGTCGGTGATGAGCAGCACCCCGCGCTCGTGCGGCTCCCCGCTCACGGCACCGGTGAGGCGGGCCACCGCGTCCGACACCCGTTGCAGCCGGGTGGCCGAATCGAGCGCGCCGACACCCGGGCCGTCCAGTGCGACCACGGCGCGCTCGGCGAGCACCGCCCGCGCCAGCGTCGACTTGCCCACCCCGGCAGGCCCGGTGATGAGCACGCCGAGATGCGGGGAGGCCCCGAGCGTGTGCAACAGTTCCGGCTCGTCCAGCGCCAGCTTCAGCCACTCGCTGAGCTTGGCGGCCTGGGCGCCGACGCCGACCAGGTCGGCCAACGGAACGGGTGCGGGCGCAGGCGCGGGGGCCGGTGCGGCCTGCATCTCGACGGAGGGCGCCGCGCCAACCCCGGGTGTGGCCGCGCCGCTGCCCCAGCTGACCGCCGAATTGGGTTGCACGCTCACCGGTCCCGCGGGATCGACGGACGTCACGGTGAGCAGTTCCGAGGTCCAGGCGACACCGAAGGTGCGCGCCAGCGATTGCGTCGCGCCCGCGGTGCTGGTGCCGGGGCCGAGGTCGCGGGGGAGCAGCGAGACCGTGTCGCCGACGGTGAGCACCTTGCCGAGCAGGGCCTGCCGCAGCGTGGTGTCGGGGATCGACGCCGCCGCGAGCGCCGACCCGTTGACGGTGACGGACCTGGCGCCGTACACCGTCACGGGCGAGAGCACCACGCGCGCATTCTCTTTGAGCCCGGCGTTGGAGAGGGTGACGTCGTCGAGCAGCGCGGTTCCGGTCGGCGTGACTGCTGGTGCCAGCGCGACAACGGCCGCGGTGCGCCTGGCACCGATCACGGCGATGCCGTCCCACTCGCGCAGCCCCAGCGCGGCCAGCGCCTCGGGGTGCAGCCGCACCACGCCGCGGCGGGCGTCGGAGGCGGAGGTGTTCAACCGGGCGGTGAGCGCGAGTTCCGGAGAGTTCACGTCGACCAGCCTAGTGCGAGGTGCGCCGACGCCGCCGCCGCCGGACTACCGGGGGCGGCGCAGTCCGAGGCGCGCGGCGGAGACCCGGCCGCGATCGCCCGTCGGTGCCCGCCGGATCGCCCGTCGCTCGGCCGGTTTGATGTCCCACACCTCGGGGCGCGCGGCGACCCAGCGCTTGGAGCGGACCGCGAACGGGATGTGCACGAGGTACGCGAAGACCAGCACGATCATCAGGACGAACGGGTAGGTGACCAGGGCGGCCGCGACCAGCGCGACGACCACCAGCAGTGCCGCGGCCATCCGCTTCGGCACGGCGAAGGTCTTCATCGCAAGGGTGGGCACCCGGCTGACGATCAACGCGGCGGACAGGATGGTCCAGGTGGCGACCACGTAGAAGGACGACCACCAGCCGTCGCCCCACTGGATGTAGGCGGCAAGCGGGGTCAGCGCGATCAGCGCGCCCGCCGGGGCTGGCACACCGACGAAGAACTCGCTCGTGTAGGCGGGCGCCGAGTCGTCGTCGAGCAGGGTGTTGAAGCGGGCCAGCCGCAGCACGATGCTCACCGCGTAGACGAGCGCGATGATCCAGCCCGCGCTGCCGCCGTCGAGCAGCGTCACGTAGAGCACGAGGGCAGGCGCGACGCCGAACGAGATGGCGTCGGACAGCGAGTCGAGTTCGGCGCCGATCTTGCTGGTGGCGTCGAGCAGTCGGGCGATCCGGCCGTCCAGCGAGTCCAGCACCGCGGCCGCACCGATCATCGCGAGCGCGATGCCGAGCTTGCCGTCGAGGGCGAACTTGACCGCGGACAGGCCGCCGCACAGCGCCAGGATGGTGATGGTGCTCGGCAGCAGGAACAGTCCGGACGCCGCCGTCCTCCTGGCCGTCACCGCCGCGGCGACGGTGCGCTTCGGCGCGTTCACGGGAGCTGGGCGAGGACGGTTTCGGCGCCGATGGCGCGCTGGCCCCGCTCCACCATCAATGTGGTGCCCTGGGGGAAGTAGGTGTCCACCCGGGACCCGAATCGGATCAGTCCGTACGTGTCGCCGATCGGGAGCCGGTCGCCGACGTTGGCGTCGCACACGATGCGCCGGGCCAGCAGTCCGGCGATCTGCACCACCGCGATCTCGTGACCGGCCTCGGTGCGCAGCAGCATCGAGTTGCGCTCGTTGGCGTCGCTGGCCTCGGCGAGGTCGGCCGAGAGGAACTTGCCCGGCTTGTGGACCACGGCCAGCACCTCGCCCGCGACGGGGCTGCGCTGCACGTGCACGTCCAGCACGGACAGGAAGATGCTCACCCGGGGGACGGGGGCGTCGCCCATGTTCAGCTCGGCGGGCGGGACGGCGGTGTCGACGAGGGCGACCTCACCGTCGGCGGGAGAGACCACGACGTTCGCGCGGTTCGGCGGCACCCGGTGCGGGTGGCGGAAGAAGGCGGCGCTGGCGCCTGCGGCCGCGAGACCGGCGCGGCGGACCCACTTGCGGTTGCGCCCGAGCAGCGCGACCGCAAGCGGCGCCGCGACGAACGGGATCCCGGCCGGATGCAGCGGCGGAACCGTGTTGCGGACCAGTTCCGCGACGTGCGCGATACCGGTGGTTTGCGGGGTGCCAATCGGGATGGGGCGGCGGGCCACGGGCTCCTCTTACTGTTTCGTCTTGCTGTCCGGCGAAAACGTGCGCCCGGGCGGCTTCGAGGCCGGGTGCGGGCACCCACAGGCTAGCCGAGACGGGCTCGGGACGGGGACCCGGCCGCCGCTGAGCTGGGTGAACGGGGCGGCGGCCGGACGCCTCACCCGGCCGGGGAGAGCCGTTCCCGCAGCCGGGCGATGCCGCCCCGGATGGTCGCGCCGTAGCCGTCGTCCGACAGCGCGGAGACGCGCGCCTCCGCGAGCTCGAGGTGCGCCCGCGCCCGGTCGTCCTCGCCCAGCTTGGCGTAGTCGGCGGCGAGGTTCAGGTGCAGCGACGGGTAGAAGCCCGCCACCTGCAGCGACGAGTGGTGGCGTTGGGCGCGCTCGTCGGTGAGGGAGTCCGCCGCCCGCAGCGCGCGCAGGTCCCAGTCGAGCTCGTCCGCCGGCTCGTCCTGGACGTCGGCCATGTAGTGGGCGAGCGTGACGGCGTGCAACGGGTCCCCGTCGGGTCCGATCCGATCCCACAACGTCGCGAACGCCGCGCGGGCTCCCGCCCGGTCGCCCCCGTTCGCCAGTTCCTGCGCCGCCATGATGCCGGTCATGATCGGGTCCGCTTCGCTCATCGTCTGCCTTCCGTCGGGTGGGGGACCGACCGTAGGCCGGGCCACCGACAGTGGGGCCGTCAGCGAATCCCGTCGCGGCGCAACGCGACCGACACCGCAGCCGCCCTGGTGTCCACCCCGAGCTTGGCGTAGATGTGCGCGAGATGCGTCTTGACGGTGGCCTCGCTGATGAACAGGCGCTTGCCGAGTTCCTTGTTCGTCAGGCCCTCCGCGAGCAGGGTGAGCAGTTCGGCCTCGCGCGCGGTGAGGGCCTCGTCGGGCCGCCGCATCTGCTGCAGCAAGCGCGACGCCACCGGCGGCGACAGCACGCTCTGGCCCGCGACCGCCCCGCGGATGGCGGCGAAGATCTCTTGCGGCGCCGAATCCTTGAGCAAGTAACCGATGGCACCGGCATCGATGGCCCTGACCACGTCGGCGTCGGTGTCGTAGGTGGTGAACACCAGGACCGGCAGCGCGGGACAGGCCGCGCGGATCCGGCGGATCGCCTCGACGCCGTCGATGCCCGCGCCGAGCGCCAGGTCCATCATCACCAGCCGCGGCGCGAGCTCCGCGGCCATGTCAACGGCCTGCTCGCCGGTGTCGGCCTCGCCGATCACCTCGATGTCGGGCTGGGAGTCCAGCAGGGCCCGCAGGCCGGCGCGCACCACCAGATGGTCGTCGACCAGCATCACGGTCGTCGCGGTCATCGCTCGCCTCCGTACGGGATCTGGGCGGCGATGACGGTGCCCTCGCCGGGAGCGCTCTCCACGGTGAGGGTGCCGCCGAGCGCCTGCACCCGCTGCCGCATCGCGCGCAGGCCGAACCCGCCCGCGGGGGAATGGTCGCCGACGGCGTCGGCCGCGAAGCCGCGCCCGTCGTCGAACACGTCGAGGGCGACGGCACCGGGAAGGTAGGTCAGGGTCACCCCAAGAGTCTGCGCCTCCGCGTGCCTGGCCACGTTCGACACCGCGCTCTGGGTGATCCGCAGCAGCGCGTGCCCGACCTCGGCAGGCAGCGGAACCGCCGTCCCGATCACCTGCAGCCGTGCCGCGGGGAAGTGGCCGCGCGCGGCGCTGAGCAGGGCCGCGTCCAGGCTCTGTGTCTCGAGATTGGGGGAGGCCAGGTAGTGCACCAGGTTCCTGGTCTCGGCGAGGTTCTCGCGCAGCGACGCGGTCGCGGTCCGCACCTCCTCGCGCGCGGGTGACTGCGGCTGGTCCCAGGCCAGGTCAGCCGCCTCGAGGTGCAGCAGGCTGCTGGTCAGGCCCTGCGTGACCGTGTCGTGGATCTCGCGGGCGAGCCGCTCGCGTTCGGACAGCACGCCCGCCGCGCGTTCGGTCTCGGCGAGCCGCGAGTTCGCCTCGGCGACCTGTTCGAGCAGCCGGAGGCGTTCCCTGCTGTCCCGTTCGATCTGGCCGTACGCGATCACCACCAGCGCGCCGGTGCAGATCGGGCCGATCAGCACGGCCCATTCGGTGCGGCCGCTGAAGTTGAAGAAGGCCAGGCTGGTGACCACGGCGAGCGCCGCGACAATCAGATAGGCCGTCCTGTTCGAGAACGCGCGGGTGCAGAGGAAGAACATCGGGAACGCGCACCACGCGAAGCTCGGCGCCAGCCACACCAGCACCGCCCAGGTGGTCAGTACCGGCCACACCCACGGCTGCCAGACGGCGGCCCGGCGGGACAGCAGCACGGTCGCGGCGTAGAGCGCGGCCAGCGCGACGATCAGGGCCGCGACGATGACGAACCGGCCGCTGACGCCGTGGTAGGTCAGGTACCGGGCGGTCGAGGTCGCCAGCAGCACGTAGAACGAGACGTGGATCGCGACATCGAGCGGTCCGCGGGAATCCCGGTCGGCCGGGATCTGATCGCGCCGGGCGCTGACTGGACTGGACATCGGCTCGATCCTACGGAGGGGCCGTCGCCGCCGGATCGGCCATTCGGATGATCTCCTCGCCCCCTGACGGCTGATCGGGAGGCAGACGTCGGCCCGATGCGGGTGGGTGGGTCCGGCGGCGAGGCTGGAATCCATCAGCCCCACTACCGAAAGGCCCACGCGATGAACCTCTCCCGCCGCCTGCCCAAGACCCTCGCCGTCACCGTCCCGCTGGCCGCGATCCTCGCCACCGCCGCGTGCGGCAGCGGGATCGACGACAAGGAGGCGTCGGCGACCCCGGTCGCCACCACCGCAGCGGCCGCAGCCGCGGCGAAGGCCCCCGGCGACCAGGCCGCGAAGGGCACGGCGACCGCGAACCGATTGAGCGTCGGGGCCGCGGGCACGGCCGCGCAGGCCGCGCTCGCGAAGTGCCAGGCCGACGGGCTCGGCTTCGTCACGGTGGCCGTGGTCGACCGCAACGGCAACGTGCAGGCGATGCTGCGTGGCGACAACGCGGCCCAGCACACCGTCGAGGCGGCTCGCCAGAAGGGCTACACGGCAGCGGCTTTCGGCGCCAACACCAGTGATCTGGCCGGTCGCGCCAAGGGTGACGGCGCCACCGTCGCGGACATCGACGGCACCCTGTTCCTGCCGGGCGGCGTCAGCGTGAAGGCGGGCAACGCGTCCATCGCGGGCATCGGTGTCGGCGGCGCCCCGGACGGCATGGCCGATCAGGCCTGCGCCGCGGCCGGCCTCGAGGCCATCGCCGGATCGCTGCGGTAGCGATGAACGCCAACGTGAGGCGCGCGTCGGCTGCCGTCGTCCTGGCCGCGGCGGTGGCCGTGTGCGCCGCCTGCGCCGGCCAGGATCCGGCGGTCGACGCCGGGCCGCCCGCCGTCCAGGTCCCCGCCTCGACGACCGCGTCGCCGCCGGAGGCCGTGCCGGTCTCGACCCCGGAGCTGGAGCGGTCGCTGTTCACGGCGGTCCGGGCGGACGACGCCGACGCGGTGCGCGCGGCGCTCGCCGCGGGCGCGGCGCTCGAGGCCCGCGGCGCCGGTGGCCGGACCCCGCTGGTGGCCGCGGCGAAGTCCAACTCGGTGAACGCGGCCGGGGCGCTCGTGGCGGCAGGCGCCGACGTGAACGCGAAGGACGACATCGAGGACTCGGCGTTTCTGTACGCAGGCGCGGAGGGGCTCGACGAGATCCTGGCGTTGACGCTGGCGCACGGTGCCGATGTGGCCGCAACCAACCGGTACGGCGGCACCGCGCTGATCCCGGCGGCTGAACACGGGCACGTCTCGACGGTGCGGACGCTGATCGGGGCGGGCGTGCCGGTGAACCACGTCAACGAACCGGGCTGGACCGCGCTGCAGGAGGCGGTCGTCTACGGCGACGGATCGGCCCGGTATCTCGACGTGATCGGGCAGCTGCTCGCGGCCGGCGCCGACCCCGCGATCGAGGACTCGAACGGCCGGACCGCCCTGGAGAACGCGAAACGCCGCGACCAGCAAGCGGTCGCGGCGCTTCTCGGGGGAGAACGCTGACGGTCAGGTCCGCGCGGCGGCGTTCGACTCCACGGTCGACTTGATCCGGGCGAGGGTGGTGTTCATGCCCGCGATCATGTCGACCTCGAAGTCGGCGGTGCCGCCCATCATCTTGTCGATGAGGAAGGACGAGATCTTGGTGGTGCCGGTCGGCGCCTCCCGGCGCTCGGTGAGGCGGGTGCCGGTGTCGGTGGCCTCGAGCGCATAGGTCCAGATGGTGTGGTTCTCGACGACCCGCCAGGCGATCGCCTTGTTCGGCTCGAAGCGGACCACCTTCGCGGTGGTCGGCCAGACCAGCAGGCCCTTCTTGTTCAGGTTGAACGTCTTGGTGCCGTGGGTGACCTCGCCGAAGACGTGCATCCGCCTGCACTGCGGGCTCCACTCGCCCATCCGCTTGAGGTCCGAGACCACGGCCCACACCGCGGCGGGGGGAGCGGCGATGTCGATGCTCGCTTCGAGGGTGTTCGTCACTGGGTTTCTCCGGTTCTAAGAGTTTTAGTGCTACGCACCGTTACGGATATCTTGCCGGATCGCGGGCGTTCGTCAAGGCCCGATCTTGGCACGGCTCGGGGTCATGGGCGCGGAGTAAGCCGGAGTACGACGTCGTCGCGGCCGTTGTCGGTGGTGACGAGCAGGGTCCCGTCCGGCTGTCCGCTCACCGTGCGGATCCGGCCGTAACGACCGTCGAGCAGGGAGGCCTGGCGCTCGACCCCGAGGCCGTCCGGGGTGAGGCCCAGCAGCAGGACCTTCTCGCCCTGCTGCGTCCCGACCGCGAGCGCGCCCGACCAGTCGCCCCAGTCGGGGCCGAGGAGAAACGACCCGCTGGCGGTGGCGAGGGTCGGCATGCCCGAGCTCCACACCGCCTCGCGGGCGCCGGGCACCCGGTCCGGGTCGGTCATCGGCACGGCCTCGATGTACCGGCCGGGTTCGAGGTCGGGACGCCAGCCGTAGTTGCCGCCCGGCACCAGCGCGTTCACCTCGTCGTCGCGGTGGGTTCCCTGCTCCACCGAGTACAGCTGCCCGGTGCCGGGGCGGAAGCTGAGCCCCTGCACGTTGCGGTGGCCGAGGGTGTAGACGGGGGAGGCCGGATCGGGGTTCCCGGCCGCGGGGGATCCGTCGGTGTTGATGTGCAGCACCTTGCCGCCCAGCGAGTGTGGGTCCTGGGGCGCCGTGGGGATGGTCGCGTCGCCGGTGCCGACGAACAGGGTGCCGTCCGGTGCCGGGAGGATGCGGCAGCCCGCGTGCCGCCCGCCCGCGCTCGGCAGGCCGGACAGCACCACGCCCGTCCTGGTCAGTGACGTCCACTCCGGGTCCACCGTCCAGGCCAACAGCCGGACGTCGGTCGGCCCGTCGCCCCGGTGTCCCTGGCAGGTGAACACCCGGCGGTTGCTCGCGAACCCCGGATCGAGCGCGATGCCCATCAGTCCGGTCTCCCCGGAGACGTAGAGGTCGGACAGGTCCGCGGTCGGCCGGGTGACCGTGCCGTCGGGCCGCCTGGCCACGAACCCGCCGCCGCGCTGCCCGGTCAGGAGGGTGCCGTCCGGCGCGACCGCGACATCCCATGGCTTGTTCAGTCCGGTCAGCAGCTCGGTCACCTCGACGGTCGGCGGGGCGGCCGCGACGACGCTGCGTGCGGTGGAGGTGGCCTCTCCTGAGGTCTCGGGGGAGGCGGTGTCGGTGGTGGTCGCGCAGCCGGCGACGAGTAGGGCGAGAGTCAGCGCGGCGGATCGACATCGCATGGGCCACCTCCGGATCTTCCGGCGCAGGAGCTGGTTCCAGGGTATCGCCGCAAGGGAACCCGGCTGTAGGTCGTGACCGCGGCCGAGCGCGGGCAATCACTGCCCCTCAGGGGTGGATTTCGCTGTAATACCGGGGGGATGATGAACGATGAAAAATGTATCCACGCAGCATTGAAACCAGGCAGACACCGGAGTGATCCGTCGTGAAGATCCCAGTCGTTCTCCAGCATGTGCGACATGATGCCGTCCCGATTCTCGAGTCGGCCCGGATGAAGGGCCGTCCCAAGTCCTGGTCGAGCGAGAAGCTCGAGCGGCTGCTGACCGACGGTGAGAGGGAAGACGTCGAGCGCGGCCGGTTCTGACCCGCCGCTGCGGCGTCGAGTGTGCAGTTCCCATCGCCCTCTCTCGATGAATGTGCAGGTAAGTGCACTCTCGCCTGAGCAAGTTGTTCTATTGGAACTAGAACAATAGAATCAAGGCGTGCTGATACGAATCGACCAGACCGCGGCGGAGCCGCTCTATGAGCAGGTCGCCTCGAGCGTGCGCAGGGCAATCGCCGTCGGCGAGGCGGCACCGGGCGAGCGACTCCCGGTGGCACGTGACCTGGCGGCCTCGCTCGACCTCAACGTCCACACCGTGTTGCGGGGCTATCAACTGCTGCGCGACGAAGGCCTGATCGAGCTGCGGCGCGGACGCGGGGCCGTCGTCACGGCGGACGCGAGCGCTCGCGGCCGGCTGCAGGAGGCGCTCCGCGACCTGGTCGCCGAGGCCCGTCGGATCGGCATGGGCGCAACCGAACTCACCGCACTCGTCACCAAGGAGATGCAATGACCACCTCGAACTCATTCCCCAGGGTCGGCTGGCTCCGGGCCCTCGCAGTGACCGTGCTGCCGCCCGCGCTCACCGCGGTTGGCGCGGTCTCCCTGATCGGGGCGTGGTCCGCGGAACTGCCCGATCCGGTGGCCGTGCACTTCGGCCCCGGTGGCGTGGCGGACCGGTTCGCTACGCAGGGCGCCGCGCGGTGGTCCCCGCTGATCGGCCTGGCGTTCGCGGTCGGCCTGTGCCTGATGCTGCTCCTGCTGACCCGGCGGGACCTGCGGTCGGCCCGGGTCGGCGCCGCGGTGGGGTCGGGAACCGGCGCCTTCGTCGCGGCCCTCCCGGTCGCGCTGCTCGCCCCGCAGCGCGGCCTGACCGACGCCGCCGAGGCATCGCCGAGCTTCTGGTGGATCGCGCTGCCCGCGGGGCTGGGCCTGGCCGCGGCCGCGATCGGGTACGCGGCGTCGCCAGCACCGGGACCCGCCACCGCGCACCGCCCGCCCAGTGAGGACGCCCCGCGCATCGCGCTGGCGGACGGCGAGAAGGTCGCCTGGTCCGGGTCGGCCGCGATGCCGCCCTGGCTGGCCGCCGTGGTCGGCGTGGTCCCCGTCGGGGTGGTGCTCGGGATGGTCGCCTTCGGATCGAGTTCGTTCGTCCTGGTGCTGGTGATCGCCGCGATCTCGGCCGCGTTGATGGCCCTGGTGCTGGCGCCGGTTCGCGTCACGGTCGACGCCGCCGGGCTGTCGGCGCGGACCCCGATCACCGGCAGGCCGACCCGCATCCCGCTCGACGCGATCGCGGAGGCCGACGTCGTCGCGGTCGGGACTCTCAACAGGTTCGGCGGTTTCGGCTACCGCGCAGGCCCCGACGGCACCGGGCTCATCGTCCGGCCCGGGCCCGCGCTGCGCATCACGCGCGGAGACGGTTCCCGGTTCACCGTCACCGTCGACGGTGCCGAGCAGGCCGCGGCGGTCGTCAACGCGCTCGCCGCCAAGGGGCGCGCGCGTCGCTGACTTCGCGGCATACTCGAGCCAGGGAACCGAACCCCTCGCACGCACGGGAGGATCACGATGACCGAGATTGCCGGGATCGATCCGGGCGTCGCGCCGAGCGGGCCGGGCTGCGCCGAGTGCGACGCGGGCGGGGGCTGGTGGGTGCACCTGCGCCGATGTGCCCAGTGCGGGCACATCGGGTGCTGCGACACCTCGCCTGCGCAGCACGCGAGCGCGCACGCCGCGGCGACAGGGCACCCGTTCATCCAGAGCTTCGAGCCGGGCGAGGACTGGTTCTGGAACTTCCAGACCGAGCAGATGTACGACGGGCCCGAGCTGGCGCCGCCACGGCACCACCCGGTTGACCAGCCGGTGCCGGGCCCGGCGGGCCGGGTGCCCGCGGACTGGCAGGATCACGTCCATTAGCGTCAGCCGACCCGATCCGGACCGCGGGACCCCGCGGTCCGTTGGTGCGGTGCAGTGGGACCCGGCGCAGTACTCGCTGTTCGGGGCGGAGCGACGCCGGCCCTTCTTCGATCTGGTCGGTCAGGTCGGCGCCCTTGACCCGCGACGGGTCGTCGACCTCGGCTGTGGGCCGGGCACGCTGACCGTGACGCTGGCCGAGCGGTGGCCCGGCGCCACGGTGCTCGGCATCGACTCGTCGCCGGAGATGATCTCCGAGGCCGTCGCCGCCCACCGCCACGGACGCGTCGAGTTCGCGCTGGGCGGCGCTGAGGATTTCTCCGCCGCGGGGGTCGACGTGCTGGTGAGCAACGCCCTGCTGCAATGGGTGCCGACGCACCGCGAGTTGCTGGCGAGGTGGGCGGCCGAGCTCAACCCCGGCGGCTGGCTCGCCTTCCAGGTGCCCGCGAACTTCGGCTCGCCCTCGCACCGGTTGATGCGCGAGATCGCCGAGTCGCCGCGGTGGCGCGACCGACTCGGTGGGGTGCTGCGCCACGACGGCCCGGTGGCCGAGCCCGCGGAGTATCTCGAGTTGCTGCTGGGCGCCGGACTGCGGGTCGCGGCCTGGCGGACCGAGTACCAGCACCTGCTGCCTGGTCCCGATCCCGTGCTGGAGTGGGTTCGCGGGACCGGATTGCGGCCGGTCCTCGATCGGCTGTCCGCCGCCGAGACGGCGGACTTCGAGGAGGATTACGGGGCCCGTCTGCGGCAGGCGTATCCGCGCGGCCCGTTCGGGACCGTCTTCCCCTTCCTCCGGACCTTCGTGGTCGCGGAGAAGCCGGGCGCGTGAACCGTGGCCGCGGTCGAGGGCGTGCTGTTCGACATCGACGGGGTGCTGGTGACCTCCTGGCAACCGCTCGCAGGCGCCGCGGAGGCCCTCGCCGCCGTCCGCGACCGTGGGATCGCGCGTGCTTTCCTCACCAACACCACCTCGAGGACGCGGGCCGAGATCGCCGGCGGTCTGCGTGATTGCGGCATGGCGGTGGACGCCGACGAGATCGTCACCGCCGCCGCCCTCACCGCGGAGCACCTTCGCTCGGCGTACCCGGGGGAGCGCTGTCTGCTGATCAACCACGGCGACATCGCCGGCGACATGACGGGCGTCGAGTTCGACGCCGACCGGCCGGAGGTGGTGGTGCTCGGCGGGGCCGGGCCCGAGTTCGACCACGCCGCGCTGAGCCGGGTGGTGGAGCTGATGCTCGACGGGGTGCCGGTGGTCGCGATGCAGGGCGGACTGACCTGGGCGACCGCGGAGGGCATCCGCATCGACACCGGGGCCTACCTGCCGGGGCTGGAGGCGGCGGGCAACGCCCGCATCACCGTGGTCGGCAAGCCCTCGCCGACCGGGTTCCTCGCGGCCGCGGGGCTGATGGGGACCCCGCCCGAGCGGACCGTGATGATCGGCGACGATCTCCAGAACGACGTGCTGGCGGCCCAGCGTGCCGGATTCGTCGGGGTGCTGGTGCGTACCGGCAAGTTCCGACAGTCCGTCCTCGACGCGACCGATGCCGCTCCGGGGCATGTACTCGACTCGGTCGCGGACCTTCCCGGACTGCTCACCGAGCTGCGGGACTGAGGCCGCCGACGTCACCCGATGGGCCCGCACGAAACCGGTGCCGAATCGAGATCTGTCGATCCGGTCGTTGCCGGGCGAGTCTTGGGTACCGTCGCGTCGGTATCCGTTCGCTCTGCTATCGAGGAGTTCCGTGTCGATTCAGCTCATGCCCCGCGTCCACAACCTTTTTCCGTCGATCACCCGCGCGGGCGCGAGTCTGGCGGTCGGCATCGCGATCGCGGGGGGCATGGCGGTCGCCGGCTCCGGCGTCGCCTCCGCCGCGCAGGTCGGTTGCGCCTCGCCGCCGTCGGCGAACGACATCAGGGTCATCGGTGACGCGAGCTGCGGCGCCACCGCCACCGTCGGGAACGCCGGGGCGACCGCGATGGACAGCGGGACCGCGGTGAGCGTGGCCAACGGCGGATCCGCGAACAGCCTCGCGACCGGATTCGGGGTCGCGCTCAGTTCTTCGCGCGACGCGGGCACCGCCCATGCGTTCGCCATCGGCGGCGGCATCTCGCACTCGAACGCCTCGAACGGCCACACCACCATCTCGGTGGCGGGCTGGGGTTCGGGGGCGACCGCGGAGGCGTCCGGCGTCAAGTGCGTCGGCCCGCTGTCCTTCGCCGTGAACCTGAACACCGGCGCCGTATGCGCGCTGCGCTGACCGACCCGTCCCGACCTTGCACTCGCCACCCCTGAGTGCTAAAAAGGCACTTGGCACTCGCGTCATGCGAGTGCCAGGTCGGGACGGTGAGATCGGGATCCCATCGACACCCCTGGTCGTCCGTCGCGGGCGCCGAGCCTGGCCGTAGGCGTAAATGCGTCATGAGGCGACCCGACGAGCGGTCGCCTGGTGTGTCACCCCAATCCGGAGGATCACTTCGCAATGGCCAAGATCATCGCGTTCGACGAAGAGGCCCGTCGCGGTCTCGAGCGTGGCCTGAACAGCCTCGCCGACGCAGTCAAGGTGACGCTGGGACCCAAGGGTCGCAACGTCGTCCTGGAGAAGAAGTGGGGCGCCCCCACGATCACCAACGATGGCGTGTCCATCGCCAAGGAGATCGAGCTCGAGGACCCCTACGAGAAGATCGGCGCCGAGCTGGTCAAGGAGGTCGCCAAGAAGACCGACGACGTCGCCGGCGACGGAACCACCACCGCCACCGTGCTCGCCCAGGCTCTCGTTCGTGAGGGCCTCCGCAACGTCGCGGCTGGCGCCAACCCGCTCGGCCTCAAGCGCGGCATCGAGAAGGCCGTCGAGGCCGTCACCGCCCGCCTGCTCGACACCGCCAAGGAGGTCGAGACCAAGGAGCAGATCGCTGCCACCGCCGGTATCTCGGCTGGCGACTCGTCCATCGGTGAGCTCATCGCCGAGGCCATGGACAAGGTCGGCAAGGAAGGCGTCATCACGGTCGAGGAGTCCAACACCTTCGGCCTGCAGCTCGAGCTCACCGAGGGCATGCGCTTCGACAAGGGCTTCATCTCGCTGTACTTCGCGACCGATGCCGAGCGTCAGGAAGCCGTCCTCGAGGACGCGTACATCCTGCTCGTGAGCTCCAAGATCTCCACGGTCAAGGACCTGCTGCCGCTGCTGGAGAAGGTCATCCAGTCCGGCAAGCCGCTGGTCATCATCGCCGAGGACGTCGAGGGCGAGGCCCTGTCCACCCTGGTGGTCAACAAGATCCGTGGCACCTTCAAGTCGGTCGCCGTCAAGGCCCCCGGCTTCGGTGACCGCCGCAAGGCGCAGCTCGCCGACATCGCCATCCTCACCGGTGGCGAGGTCATCAGCGAAGAGGTCGGCCTCTCCCTGGAGACCGCCGGACTCGAGCTGCTCGGCCGCGCCCGCAAGGTCGTCGTCAGCAAGGACGAGACCACCATCGTCGAGGGTGCAGGCGACGCCGACGCCATCGCCGGTCGCGTCAACCAGATCCGCGCCGAGATCGAGTCCTCGGATTCGGACTACGACCGCGAGAAGCTGCAGGAGCGCCTGGCCAAGCTGGCCGGTGGCGTCGCCGTCATCAAGGCGGGCGCCGCGACCGAGGTCGAGCTCAAGGAGCGCAAGCACCGCATCGAAGATGCCGTGCGCAACGCCAAGGCCGCCGTCGAGGAGGGCATCGTCGCCGGTGGTGGCGTGGCCCTGCTGCAGTCCGCCCCCGCGCTGGACGACCTGAAGCTCGAAGGCGACGAGGCCACCGGTGCGAACATCGTTCGTGTCGCCCTCGAGGCCCCGCTCAAGCAGATCGCGTTCAACGCAGGCCTCGAGCCCGGCGTCGTCGCGGAGAAGGTTCGCAACCTGCCCGCAGGCCACGGCCTGAACGCCGCGACCAACGAGTACGGCGACCTGCTCGAGGCCGGCATCAACGACCCGGTCAAGGTCACCCGCTCGGCGCTGCAGAACGCGGCCTCGATCGCGGCTCTGTTCCTCACCACCGAGGCCGTTGTCGCCGACAAGCCGGAGAAGGCCGGAGCGCCCGTCGGCGATCCGACCGGCGGCATGGGCGGCATGGACTTCTAGTCCACAGCCACACCAGTTCCACCCGGCGGGGCCCGGGTCACCCGAAAGGGTGGCCCGGGCCCCGCTCGTCGGGGTGGTACCTGCGGCAACACGTTGTTCACCCGAGCGACCAACGTAGGTCACCGATCTGGACGCTCGGTCCGCTATCTTCGTTTGCTGTGGCGAGGGGTCACACGCAGTTTCCTGCGGTAGGTCAATCTTCTTGGAGGATCACATGGGTTCCATCAGCACCATCATCTCGCTCATCGAGCTCTACCAGCTGCTGAGCAAGTTCAGCTGATCCCCCGAGCAGGCGGCCGGACTCCCGACGGGAGTCCGGCCGCCCGTCTGCTGTTGGACCAGTTTCGCGAATTTCCGAGACAGTCGTACGCGTTCCGGGTGACACTGTCGGCGCGGGATCGTTGACCACGCAGGCGCAGTGCCTGCGTAAGATCACCCGCAGCAAGCCGAGGGTCCATGCGTACCTGCGCGTGGACCCCCGTTCTGTAGAGAAGTACCGAATACCAACCGATCTCGGCCCACAGACAGTCAGGTGCACCACACATGAGCATGCTTCGTCGATCCGGCGCCCGCACGGCGCGGCTGGCCGCGGCCGCAGCGGCCCTGATGATCCTTCCCCTGGTCGGCGCGGGCGGGCTCGCCACAGCCGCACCTGCAGGCGAGCAGTCCGCCTCGAAGGTCGAGAGGATCGACGGCACCGGGCGCCAGGTGACCGCGTACGTGTACTCGGCGTCGATGGACAAGACCATCCCGGTCAAGGTTCAGCGCCCGATGGACTCCAGCGCCCCGAGGCCGACCCTGTACCTGCTCAACGGCGCAGGCGGCGGCGAGGATTCGGCCACCTGGCAGCGTCGCACGGACGTCGCGACCTTCTTCGCGGACAAGAACGTGAACGTGGTGACCCCGGTCGGCGGCGCCTTCAGCTACTACACCGACTGGCAGAAGGACGACCCGAAGCTCGGCAAGAACAAGTGGACGACCTTCCTGACCAAGGAACTGCCGCCGCTGATCGACTCCGAGTTCAAGACCAACGGTGTGAACTCGATGGCGGCCATCTCCATGACCGGCACCTCGGTGCTCAACCTGGCGATCGCCGCCCCCGGCCTCTACAAGAGCGTCGCCTCCTACAGCGGCTGCGCCGAGACCAGCACCGACATGGGCCGGGCCTACATCAAGATGGTCGTCGAGTCGCGGGGCGGCGCCAAGGTCGAGAACATGTGGGGCGCGAAGAACGACGCGGCCTGGGTGGCGAACGACCCGGTCGTCAACGCCGAGAAGCTGCGCGGCACCCAGCTCTACATCTCCTCCGGCAACGGACTGCCGGGAGCGCATGACAACCTGGAGGAGACCGGCGGCATCTCCGGTCTGGCGAACCAGGCGTTGCTCGGCGGCGTGATCGAGGGCGCGACCCTGATCTGCACCAACAATCTGTCCAAGCGGCTCGGTGAGCTCGGCATCCCGGCCGTCGTCGACTTCCGGCCGAACGGCACCCACTCGTGGGGCTACTGGCAGGACGACCTGCACAAGTCGTGGCCGATGCTGGCCGCATCGATCGGTCTCTGACGGGCCCGACAGCACAGGCGACAACGACGGCGCCGATCTCGCGGAGTACGCGGGGTCGGCGCCGTCTTGTCGTCGGGGGCGGGGTATGCCCCCGACGAGGCGATCGGTCGAACTAGTTGCCGGAGGCCTTGTGCCTGCCCGGCCTCATGCTCGACTCGAGCTTGTCGTCGAGTTCGTCGTAGACGACCGAGCCGATCCAGATGATCAGGGTTGCCCACACCCAGGTCCAGAAGCCTCGGATCTGGAAGTCGTTCGTCAGCAGCACCACGATGAGCAGGACGAGGTATGTCGCGACCAGGTTGACGACCCAGGTGTAGGCGCGCAGTCCCGGCACGGTGCTCAGCAGGCGGGTGAGGACCGGCTTGACGAACAGCGTGGCCAACGTGAACAGGATCGTGCCGACGATGAACCACAGGGGATAGGAGATGTGGAACGGGCCGAGGACCAGATCGGCGATCCACAGCAGGACACCGTTCGCGACCAGTGCGGTCAGGATGCGGGGGACCCAGAGCTTGGTGGGGGCCGGACTCGAGGTGGTCATGTCGCCAGGATGAGCTTCGGCGACGGGTGCGATCGGGCTTTTGTCGGCGACTCAATTGATTGATGCACCTACGTTATCCGTCTGTTATTGGATCAGGTGAGATCGCGGCCCGCGCCGGGGCGCGGTGAAAGCGTTCACCCGGGCGACACCGGGCCGACGAGCGCGGCGGTTACCGTCCGCGGATGACCGAATTCGACCACTCAGTGGATCTCGCCGACACCTCCGCGTTCACGGTCCTGGACGACGATGACGACGACCCGATCCTGGTCGGCACGGCGGACGGTCGGGCCGTCGACACCTGGCGCGAGGGGTATCCGTATGCGGAGCGGATGGAGCGCGCCGAGTACGAGATGGCCAAGCGACTGCTGCAGATCGAGCTGCTCAAACTGCAGAACTGGTCCAAGGCGACCGGGCGCAGACACGTGATCGTGTTCGAGGGTCGGGATGCGGCGGGCAAGGGCGGCACCATCAAGCGGTTCACCGAACACCTGAACCCGAGGGGCGCGCGGGTGGTGGCCCTCGAGAAGCCGTCCGCCCGCGAACAGGGCCAGTGGTACTTCCAGCGGTACGTCGAGCACCTGCCCGCTGCCGGGGAGCTCGTCCTCTTCGACCGCTCCTGGTACAACCGGGCGGGTGTCGAACGGGTGATGGGCTTCTGCAACGACGACCAGCACGCGCGCTTCCTGCGCCAGGCCCCGCTCTTCGAACAGATGCTCGTCGACGAGGGGATCAGCCTGACCAAGCTGTGGTTCTCGGTGTCAAGGAACGAGCAGCGCACCCGGTTCGCGATCAGGCAGGTGGACCCGGTCCGGCAGTGGAAGCTCTCCCCGATGGACCTTGCGTCGCTGGACAAGTGGGAGTCGTACACGGCCGCCAAGGAGCAGATGATCCGGTTCACCGACACCGACATCGCGCCGTGGACGGTCGTCAAGAGCAACGACAAGAAGCGCGCCAGGATCAACGCCATGCGGCACGTGCTCAGCCGCTTCGACTACGAGAACAGGGACGACGAGGTGGTCGGGACCCCGGATCCGCTCATCGTCTGCCGCGCGCGAGACTCCTTGGGGGACTGACCGGCCCGAGCTCGGCGGAAGGTCCCACCGATTCCGTCGAGCGCGCCGTAGCATCACCGGAACCAATGTTTGACACAACGAATGTTCTCCGTGGATAGGCGAGGTGGACCTGCGTGGATGCGCTGAAGATCGCCCTGGAACTGGTCGTCGTGCTCGGCTGCATCGTGATGGGCACCCGCTCCAGCGGTGTGGCACTTGGCCTGTGGGGCGGCGCGGGTGTGGCGGTGCTGGTCTTCGTGTTCCGGGAGGACGTGGGCAGCCCGCCGGTCGACGCGCTGCTGATCATCCTGTCGGTCGTGCTGGCGTCGTCGATGATGCAGGCGGCGGGCGGCATCGACTGGATGGTGACGATCGCGGCGAAACTGATCTCCAAGCGCCCCAAGCAGATCACGCTGATCGCACCGCTGGTCTCGTTCCTGTTCGCCGTCGGCGCCGGCACCTCGAACATCCTGTACCCGCTGCTGCCGGTCATCTACGACGCGTCGTACCGCAACGGTGTCCGGCCCTCGCGCCCGCTCTCGCTCTCCGTCGTGGCGACCGGCGTGGCCCTGGCCTGTAGCCCGGTCTCGGCGGCGATGGCTGCGATGGTCACCCTGACCGATGTCGAGCCGTACAACTTCGAGCTGATCGACATCATCAAGATCACGCTGCCCGCCGCGATCGTCGGCATCGTGCTGTCCTCGATCGTCGTGAACCGATTGGGCAAGAACATCGACGAGGATCCGGAGATCCAGGCCCGGATCGCGTCCGGCGAGCTCCTCGCGCCCTCGGCCGCATCCGCGAACGGCCCCGGTGCGGTCGAGCTGAAGTCGACCACGCAGGGTCGCAATGCCGCCATCATCTTCCTGCTCGGCGTCGCCGCGATCGTGATCTTCGGTCTGTTCAAGCAGATTCGACCGGAAGCGGCCGACGGCTCGCCGATGGGCATGACCCCGATCATCGAGATGATGATGTTCGTGGTCGGCACGCTGATCCTGCTGGTGTGCCGCCCGAACGTGGCGGAGGTCCCCGGTTCGACGGTGTTCAAGGCGGGCATGGTCTCGGCCATCGCGCTGTTCGGCCTGGCCTGGCTCACCGACACCTTCATCAGCGCCCATCAGGAGCTCATCACCAACACCGTCGGTGACTGGGTCGACGCCGCGCCCTGGATCTTCGCGCTCGGTGTCTTCCTGGTCTGTGTGCTCACCACCAGCCAGTCGACGGCGACCAGGACCATCGTGCCGATCGGCCTGGCGGCGGGGCTCGCTCCCGGGCTGCTCACCGGCATGTGGGCGGGCGCCTTCGCGGGCATCTACCTGTTGCCCACCAACGGATCACAGATCGCGGCCGCCAACTTCGACGAGTCGGGCAGCACCAAGCTCGGCACCAAGCTGGTAGACCACTCGTTCTTCATCCCGACGATCGTGTTGGCGATCACCACCATCGCGGCAGGCATGGTGTTCGGGATCGTCCTGGGCTGACAGCCCTCGGCTATCGGCGGGTCCGGTACCCGTCCCAGCTGGCCTTGCACGCGTGGGCGAGCATGTCCACCCGGTCGGCGTCCGGCTCCGGCCAGCCGACGCCCGGCCGCATCAGTTCCGCGGTGAGGTCGGGGCCGAGCAGGAACTCGCGCCTGAATTCCGCCTGGACCGCGCCGAGCGCCACCCCCGCGGCGGCGGACCGGGGCCCGAGCTCGCGGAATCGTGCACCCGCGGTGATGATCTCGTGGCTGCCCAGGTACGGCTGGTTCAGCATGACGGCGGTCGGGTCGGCCACCTCGAAGCCTGCCCTGTGCGCCTGGGCCAGCGCGCGCACGGCCTGCGGGGCCATGCTCACCGGGTTGTCGCCGCGCGGATCGCCCTGGTCGTCCCCGCGGTTCGACAACGCCACCACGGCGGGCAGTCGGTCGGCCTCGGCCCGCTCGACGTTCACCGCGCCGTCCCTGGTGGTGGTGTGGTTCATCGTGTCGTGGAAGGAGAGCGTGGTGAACTCGACCGGCCCGGTGGACTTCTCGGCGCGCTCGAAGGCGAGCGCCACCATCCGCTCGATGAGGTCGTCGCGGGTCCGCTCGTAGACGTCGAGCCCGCGGGAGGCGACCTCGGCGAAGGTGTCGGCGAGCCGGTGCAGGCCGGCGTCGTCGGCAGGCTCACGCAGCAGCGGGTAGAAGGAGAAGGTCACGGGGCGGATGGCGTCGACCCCGCTCAGGTCGGCCTTGTTTCCTGGGCCTGCGGCGCGGACCCGCGCGAACGCCTCCCGCAGGGTGGCGTACAGGTCCTCGGGGCGTGCGCGATTCGGGTCGCGCACCATCCGGGGGTGCGGGTTCTCCACGTAGACGATGCGGGGGTCGATCTCCGCCCAGCGCCGCACCACCGGGCTGGTGGAGCAGTCGGTGAAGTCGAACTGCAACCGGCGGGTGAACTCGGGCGCGAGGAACTCGCCGAGCTCCTCGGGGATGGCAGCCCCCGAATGTGGGCAGCTGACAAGCAGATCGGCGTCGGCGAGCGCCTGGTCGAGGCTGCGGCGGCCGCGGTCCGCGTAGAAGATCAGGTCGTCCGGGGCGAACACGGTGCCTGCGGGCAGGAACAGCGGATCAGCGGTTGCCATGTCCGAACCCTATCGGCAGGCGCCGCGGCGAGAGAGTATTGGACCGTGGACACCATTCCGATTCAGATGCCCGACGGCACCACCATCGCGGTACGGCTGTTCGCAGGCCGGGAGGCGGCGCCGGTGGTGGTGATCTTCCCTGGGCTCGGCGTGCCGGGCGGGTTCTACGACCCGGTCGCCGAGGCGCTGGTCGCACACGGTTTCAACGCGGCGATCGGTGAGCTCCGCGGACAGGGCGACAGCAGGCCCCGGCCGGGCGCGGACAGCAGCTACGGGTACCAGGAGCTGGCGTCCGTCGACTATCCGGCGACCCTCGAGGTGGTGCGGGAGAGGTTCCCGGACAGCACGCCCTACCTGCTCGGTCACAGCATGGGCGGCCAGCTGGGGGTGATGTACGCGGCAAGGGCAAGGGGCAAGCTCGGTGGGCTGATCCTGGTGGCGTCCGGTTCGCCGTACCACCGCGGGCACGGGATGGTCCGCGGCGCGGCCTTGCTGGCCGGATCGGCGGCGATGTCGGTGACGGCGAACGTCGCCGGGTTCTGGCCGGGGGACCGGTTGGACGTGGGCGGGTTCGGCAGGCAGTCGAAGGTGCTGATCGGGGACTGGTCCAGGTTCGCGCGCACCGGCACCATCGAACCGACGGGAGCCGACATCGACTACGAGGAGAGGATCGGCCGGCTGACCCTGCCGGTGCTGTCGATCTCCATGGAGGACGACGACCTGGCGCCGCGGCAGGCGATCAAGAACCTGGTCGCGAAGATGCCGAAGGCGGACCTGACCACCTGGCATCAGCCGGAGCCGCTGGGCCACAACGGTTGGATCCGCAGCCCGGAGGGCACCGTCGGCCGCATCGTGGAGTGGCTGCACGACCGCGCCTGACCCGCCGAGCGTGCACCTGCCGTCCGTTCCACTCGCGCGATGCACCCGTAACTGCACACTCGGCGGGGATACCCTGGATGTGATCACCGCTTGATGTGATCACCACGACCCGCCCGCACCGTGCGGTCGGCTCGGAACCGATCCGCCATGGATGAACCCGTTCGCCCGAGTGACGCGACGATGGCAAGCGGGCCGCTGACCGAGGTGGCCCCCGATTCCGTCGTGCACGCGAACTCGGCCGTGTCCGGGACCACCGGCACCCGCCCGGAATCGGGGCTCGTCGTCGACACCGGTGTGCGGCGCCTGGTCGCCGACTGGGAGGCGACCAGGTCCCCGTCCGACCTGTCGGACTACCTGCCGGACGCGGCCGCGATCCGGCGGGCGGCACTGATCGACCTGATCATGGTCGATCTCGAGTACCGGTGGTTGCGCGGCGGCCAGCCGAAACGAATCGCCGACTACTGCCGGGAGTTCCCCGAGCTGCTCGCGGAGCCGCTGCCGCCCGAGCTCGTGTACGAGGAATACCGGGTGCGCCGCGCGAGCGGGGCGAACGTCGAGCCGGAGGAGTACACGCGCGGCTTCCCTCAGCAGGCCGACCGGTTCGAATGGCTGCGCGAGCACGATCTGCCGGGACACCGCGGCGCGCCCGACCCGATCGACTTGCCCGAGAGCGCCGAGTTCGCGGTCGGGCAGCAGCTCGACGACTTCGAGTTGTTGGCGGAGCTCGGACGCGGTGCGTTCGCCAGGGTGTTCCTGGCCCGGCAGCTGTCGATGCGGCGGCCGGCGGCGCTGAAGATCTCCCGCAACGTCGGCATCGAGCCACAGACCCTCGCCCAGCTCGACCACCCGTACATCGTCCGGGTCTTCGACCAGCGGCTGTTCGAGGATCGGCAGGTGCGGGTGCTGGTCATGGAGTACGTGTCCGGTGGCACCCTGCTCGACGTGGTCAAGCTCGTCCGCGCGACCGCGCCGGAGCACCGGACCGGTCAGCTCCTGCTGGACTCGATCGACAAGGTCCTCGCGCGCAAGGGGGAGGTCGGGCCGAGCGAGTCGAGCGTGCGCGCCGAGATCGCGACGCTGTCGTGGCCGGAGACCGTGGCGTGGATCGGACTGCGACTGGCCGACGCGCTCGAGTACGCGTGCGCCCACGGTGTGCTCCACCGCGACATCAAGCCGGCCAACGTGCTGCTGAGCGTGGAGGGCGTCCCGAAGCTCGCCGACTTCAACGTCAGCTCCAGCGACAGCGTCGACCCGGCGGGCCGCTCCGGCTTCGTCGGCGGGTCGGTCGCGTACATGGCGCCCGAGCAGTTGGCCGCGGTGTCCCCGGAGTCGGCCGCGAGCGCGGCGCCGGTCGACACCCGCAGCGACATCTACGCGCTCGGGGTGATGCTGTGGGAGTTGCTGACCGGGGTCCGTCCGTTCGAGGATGCCCCCACGGGTGGGTCGCAGGCGTCGCCGGGCGAGGTGCTCGCGATCCGGCGCCGCGGGGTCGATCCCGATGCCAGGGCCCGGCTCCCGGACGACTGCCCGGCCGCCCTGCGCCGCGTCCTGATGACGTCCCTCGCCTTCGATCCCGCCGACCGTTGGTCGAGCGGCCGCAAGCTGGCACGCCAGTTCGCGCTGTGCCTGGATCCCCACGCCCGCGACCTCGTCGATCCGCGTCCGGGGAGTTGGCGGTCGACGCTGTCGCGGTGGTCGCTCCCGATCCTGATCGCCGCGATCGGCATCCCGAACCTGCTGGCCGCGGGCTACAACTACTACTACAACAAGGCGCTGATCATCTCCGGCCTCTCACCCGAGGCCCAGAACCATCTCGAGCAGGTTCACCTGATGGTCGGCGGGCTGGCCTTCCCGCTCGGCGCGTTCCTCATCCTCTACTGGTGCCGGCTCGCGCTGAGCGTCCCGCGCGGCCTGCGGAGGGGGCAGCGGTACGACCCCGAGGTCCTGGCCAGGGCGCGCACCGCGACCCTGAACCTGGGGCACCGGGCCGTCGTGATCGCCTTCGTGCTCTGGGTGGTGGCAGGCGTCGCCTATCCGATCGCCCTGCAGGCCGCGGCGGGCGGCATTCCGCCGCAGGCCTATTCGCACCTGATCGCCTCGCTCGCGGTCTGCGGGGCCGTCGCCGTCGCGTACCCGTTCTTCATCCTCACCTTCTACGCGGTGCGCTGCGTGTACCCGATCCTGTTGTCGCACGGGGAGATCGGCAGCGCCGACGGTACCGATCTACGGGCGCTCGGCCGGATCACCACCCGCTACGTCGCGGTGGCGGCGTCGGTCCCGCTGGTGGGCGTCGCCGGGCTCAGCTTCGTCGGGGCCGAGCCCGGCAACGCGGTCAACGGGACCGTGCGCGCGCTGTGCATCGGTGGCATCATCGCGTTCATCGGTGTGTACCAACTGTTCCGGTGGATCGAGGGCGACCTGCGGGCCCTGACCCGGGTGGTCTCCCTCGGCGGCGCCCGCGGCTACGCCGCCGAGATCGAGGCGCCGGAATCCGTCCAGACGCCCCGACACGTGCGCCCCGTCAGCGCGCCAGCTGTGCCCAGAGGAACGTGAACGTCAGCGCCGTCTTGAACGCCAGCTGGGCGTTGTCGGACGCACCGCCGTGTCCGCCCTCGATGTTCTCGTAGTACCAGGTGCGGTGCCCCTGCTCCTCGAGTCGCGCCGCCATCTTCCTGGCGTGGCCGGGATGCACCCGGTCGTCCCGCGTCGACGTCGCGATCAGGATCGGCGGATACGACGCATCCGCATCGGTGTTCTGGTACGGCGAGTACCGGGAGATGTACTCCCATTCGTCGGGGTCGTCCGGGTCGCCGTACTCGGCCATCCAGGACGCTCCCGCCAGCAGCAGGTGATAGCGGCGCATGTCCAGCAGCGGGACCTGGCAGACGATGGCGCCGAACAGCTCCGGGTAGCGGGTGAGCATCACACCCATCAGCAGCCCGCCGTTGCTGCCACCCTGGGCGCCCAGCTGGGCGGCGGTGGTGATCCCGCGTTCGACGAGGTCCCGCGCGACGGCGGCGAAGTCCTCGAACACCTTGTGCCGTCCCGCCTTCAGTGCCTGCGTGTGCCACTCGGGCCCGTACTCGCCGCCGCCGCGGATGTTGGCGACCACGTAGGTGCCGCCCCGCTCCAGCCAGGCCAGGCCGGTCGCGCCGCTGTACGTCGGGGTCATCGAGTTCTCGAAACCGCCGTAGCCGTACAGCAGGGTCGGTCCAGGGGAGGCGTCCTTCCCGCGCACCACGAAGTAGGGGATCCGGGTGCCGTCCTCGGACACCGCGAAGTGCTGAGTGACCGTGAGCGAGTCCGCGTCGAAGAACGACGGCGCCTGCTTGAGCACCTCGATCTGCTCGCCGACGGTGCCGTGCAGCAGCGTCGCGGGTGTGAGGTACCCGCTCGAGTTGAGGAAGAACTCGTCGCCCTCGACCGGATCCACGTCGAGCACGTCGGTGGTGGTGAGCGCGGAGATCCCCTCGAGGGGCAGGTCCGTCCAGCCGCCGGGGCCCGGCGTCCGCACCCGCAGGCGGGTCTGCACGTCGGACAGCGTCACCAGCAGCAGGTGGTTGCGGGTCCACACGTACTGCTCGAGCGAGGTGTGGGCGTCGGGCGCGAAGAGCACGGTCAGGTCGCGAGATCCGGCGAGGTAGTCCTCGTACCTGGCGGCCAGCAGGGTGCCGGCCGGGTACTCGTGCCCGGCGACGGACCAGGCGGACCTGGTGCGGATCAGCAGCCATTCCCGATGCACGGAGACGCCGGCGTCCTCGGGCGTCTCGATCCGCACCAGGGTGCCGTCCTCCATCAGCTGGAAACGCCTGGAGTTGTAGAAGTCGATGGACCGCTCGACGAAACTGCGCTCGAACCCGGGGGTGCGGTCGTACCAGGCGGACACCGCGACGTCGGTCTGCTCGCCCTCGAACACGGTGACGGCCTCGGCGATGTCGGTGCCGCGGGTCCAGCGCTTGGCGACCCTCGGGTAGCCGGAATCGGTGAGCGAGCCGGGTCCGAGGTCGGTGCCGACGTACACCGTGTCCACGTCGATCCAGCTGATGTCGGTCTTGGCCTCCGGCAGGAAGAAGCCGCCGTCGGACGGTTCGACGAAGCGGCGTCGCTCCAGATCGAATTCGCGGGTCACCGTGGCGTCGGCGCCGCCCCTCGACAGGCTGACCAGCGCGCGCTCCTGGCCGGGGCGCAGCACCTGCGCGCCGGACCACACCCAGTTCTCGCCGTCGCGCTCGGCGAGCTCGTCCACGTCGACCAGCACGTCCCAGTCCGGGGCGTCGGTGCGGTACTCGGCCATCGTCGTCCGTCGCCAGAGGCCGCGGACGTGCGCGGAGTCGCGCCAGAAGTTGTAGAGGTACTTGCCGCGCAGCCGGACGTACGGGATGCGGGCATCGGTGTCGAACACCGCCCGGATCCGACCCTGCAGGTCCTCGAACCCGGCGTTCTCGGTGAATTGGCCGGTGGTGCGGTCGTTGCGTTCGCGCACCCAGTCCAGCGCGGGCTCGGCGGTGACGTCCTCGAGCCAGAGGTAGGGGTCGTGCAGGTCGGAAGCCATTGTTCATTGATACCCCGGACCGGGAAACCGCGCTGGTATGGCATCCCCGCGGGTGGTAAGAATGACCTCCGGTGTCGACCGGCACAGACCGCGGCCGCGGCCGAGACGAGAGAGTCACAACCATGCCACCCGCTGCACATCTGCGTTCCCCACGAGCGTGGCAATCGCTCGCCACCGTGGTCCTGGCGGCCGCCGTCCCGATGGCGAGCACCGGCTTCGTCGCGACAGCGGGGGCGCCAGCACCGGCACCGGCCGCGCAGCGGCCGGACAACGCCTCACGCCTGGTGTCCGACGTCGCCGGCCCCGGCCAGAAGCGATCCATCTCGGTGTATTCCGCGTCGATGGACAAGGAGATCCCGCTCGACGTGCTCCGTCCGAAGGACACCAGCACCCCGGCGCCGACGCTCTACCTGCTCAACGGCACCGGTGGGGGCACCGGCAAGGTCACCTGGGAGCAGCAGACGGACATCGCGGAGTTCTTCGCGGACAAGCACGTCAACGTGGTCACGCCGCAGGCCGGATTCGCGTCCTACTACACCGATTGGCTCAAGGACGACCCGGTTCTCGGGCGCAACAAGTGGACCACCTTCCTGACCAAGGAACTCCCGCCGATCATCGATGCGCATTTCGGCGCGAACGGGGAGAACGCGATCACGGGGATGTCGATGTCCGGGACCTCCGTGCTCAGTCTCGCGATCTCGGCGCCCGGTCTCTACAACAGCGTCGCCTCCTTCAGCGGATGCGCGATGACGAGCGATCCGGTCGGCCAGCGGTACGTCGAGCTGGTGGTGGAGAACCGGGGCAAGGGCAATTCCGAGAACATGTGGGGGCCGAAGTCCGGGCAGGGTTGGAAGGACAACGACCCGTTCGTCAACGCGGAGAAGCTCAGGGGCGTGCCGATGTACATCGCCAGCCGCACCGGTGCACCCGGGCAGTACGACACGTTCGACAATCCCCGGGTCGAGGGCAGCCCCGTGGTGCTCGCGAACCAGATCGTCGTCGGTGGGGTCATCGAGGCCGCGACGAACGAGTGCACCCACAGGTTGGCCGACCGTCTCGACGCGCTCGGCATCCCGGCGACCTTCGCGTTCGAGCCCACCGGATCGCACTCGTGGGGCTACTGGCAGGACGATCTCCACAAGGCCTGGCCGATGCTCGCGCGGTCGATGAACCTCGAGCCGTAGCACCTGCGCGACCCGCCGTCACGACGGCGACCACCGAGACGACGAGAGCGGCCCCGCCCCTGGAATCCAGGGGCGGGGCCGATTTGCGTTGGTCGAGCGAGACCTACAGGCCGATGGACTGGGCGAGCATCGGCCACGACTCGTGCAGGTCGTCCTGCCAGTAGCCCCAGGAGTGGGTGCCCGCGGGACGGAAGTCGAAGGTCGCCGGGATGCCCAGCTGGCCGAGCCGGCCCTGGAGGTTGTGCGTGCACTGGTTGACCGCGGCCTCGATCATGCCGCCGACGATCACCTGGTTGGCCAGCGTGTCGACCCTGCCGTTGAGGGCCGGGTTCGCCAGGTTGTCGTGGTCGCCGGGCAGGCCGGTCGAGGAGGAGATGAACAGCTTGATGCCGCGCAGCTTCTCGGCGTTGACGACCGGATCGTTCTCGGGCCAGCCGGGGCCGTCGTACGGACCCCACATGTTGGTCGCCTTGGCGCCGCCGCGGGACTCGACGACCGTGCGGACGTAGAACTTGCCTGCGTCGGTGCTGGTCTCCGCGCAGCCGCTGTAGGCGCCGACGCTCTGGTACAGCTTCGGGGCCGCGATCGCCAGGTTGAGCACCGAGGTGCCCGCCATCGAGATGCCTGCGATCGAGTTGACGCCGGTGGTGTCGAAGGCGCCGTCGATGATCGGCGGCAGTTCCTTGGTCAGGAAGGTGGTCCACTTGTTGCGGCCCAGCTTGGGGTCGTCCTGCTGCCAGTCGGTGTAGTAGCTGAAGGCGCCGCCGATCGGGGTGACCACGTTGACGTTCTTGTCGGCGAAGAAGTCCATGACGTCGGTCTGCTTCTGCCAGGTGGCGCGGTCCTCGCCGCCGCCCGCGCCGTTGAGCAGGTACAGGGTCGGGCGGGGTGCGCTGGTGTCGGCGGGGGTGATCACCTCGACCGGGATCACCTGGTCCATCGCCGCCGAGTACACGTACGCGGTCACCTTGCGGTCGGAGTTCTTCTCGATCCGCTCGAGCCTCGATCCGGCATCCGATGCCGCGGCGGCTGGCGCCGCGGGCGCGAGGGCGGGGCTCACCAGCATGGGCAGCACGGCGAGCGCGACCGCCGCCGCGACGAGTCGGCCGCGGGATGTCTGAGGACGCATGCGAGAAACCTTCACTGTTGATTCGTCGGTTCACCGGTCCCTGGCGTTACGGGATTCGGGCAAAACCGACATCGCTGACCGGGCCACGTCGAACGGGGCTTTCTTCTTTGTACCCGACCGCTCCGGCCGGGAGCCACCGCGTCGAGTGAATTCGCTGGTGGAACGGATTTCGGGCGCCGACGCTCGATGCTACCGGCGGGTAACCGGACCATGGCGGGACAGCGAATCGCCGCGGGTCTACCCTGAGCAATCGTGACCTCACACTATGACGTCGTTGTTCTCGGGGCCGGTCCCGGTGGGTACGTCGCTGCTATCCGCGCGGCACAACTCGGACTGAAAACCGCCATCATCGAAGAGAAGTACTGGGGCGGTGTCTGCCTGAACGTGGGCTGCATCCCCTCCAAGGCGCTGCTCCGCAACGCGGAACTCGCCCATATCTTCCACAACGAGGCCAAGACCTTTGGCATCTCGGGAGATGTGAGCTTCGACTTCGGGGCCGCCTTCACGCGCAGCCGCTCGGTCGCGGACGGCCGCGTCAAGGGCGTGCACTTCCTGATGAAGAAGAACAAGATCACCGAGTACGACGGTCGTGGCACCTTCACCGACGCCAAGACCATCTCGGTGGCCAAGTCCGACGGGACCACCGAGACCGTCACGTTCGACAACGTCATCATCGCGACCGGCACCACCACCCGGATGCTGCCCGGCACCGCCGTCAGCGCGAACGTGGTGACCTACGAGGAGCAGATCCTCACCAGCGAGCTGCCCGGCTCGATCCTCATCGTCGGCGCAGGCGCGATCGGCATGGAGTTCGCCTACGTCCTGCACAACTACGGCGTGAAGGTGACGATCGTCGAGTTCCTCGACCGCGCGCTGCCGATGGAGGACGCGGACGTCTCCAAGGAGATCACGAAGCGGTACAAGAAGTACGGCATCGAGATCAAGACCTCGACCGGCGTGCAGTCGGTCACCGACAACGGCGCCGCAGGCGTCACCGTCACCATGGCCAAGAACGGCAGCGACCAGGTCGAGACCGTCGTGGTGGACAAGGTGCTGCAGGCGATCGGCTTCGCGCCGAACGTCACCGGCTACGGCCTCGAGAGCACCGGTGTCGCGCTCACCGACCGCGGCGCCATCGCCATCGACGAGCGGATGCGCACCAACGTGCCCGGCATCTACGCCATCGGTGACGTCACCGCGAAGCTGCAGCTCGCCCACGTCGCCGAGGCGCAGGGTGTCGTCGCGGCCGAGACCATCGGCAACGCCGAGACCCTCGAGCTGGGCGACTACCGGATGATGCCGCGCGCCACCTTCTGCCAGCCGCAGGTCGCGAGCTTCGGTCTCACCGAGGAGCAGGCCAAGGCGGAGGGGTATGACGTCAAGGTCGCGACCTTCCCGTTCACCGCGAACGGCAAGGCGCACGGCCTGGCCGACCCGTACGGCTTCGTCAAGCTCATCGCCGACACCAAGTACGGCGAGCTGCTCGGCGGCCACCTGATCGGCCCGGACGTGTCCGAGTTGCTGCCCGAGCTGACCCTCGCCCAGAAGTGGGACCTGACGGTCAACGAGCTCGCGCGCAACGTGCACACGCACCCGACGCTGAGCGAGGCCCTGCAGGAGGCCATCCACGGCCTCGCGGGACACATGATCAACTTCTGACACCAGCTCCGAGAAGGGGGCGTTCGGCCGTGTGCCGGACGCCCCCTTTGTCGTTTCGGGCGGAGCCGCCTCAGCGGGCGTCGTAGTCCGCCTGCGCCTCGGTGATCGTCGGCATCCGGGTTTCGACCAGGTGGATCAGGCTGGTCAGCTGCGCCGCCACCTCGGCGCCGAGGTCGGTAAGGCTGTACTCGACCTTCGGGGGGATGGTCTCGAGGACCTCGCGGAGCACCAGGCCGTCCCGCTCGAGCGCCTGCAGCGTCTGGGAGAGCATCCGCTCGCTGACCCCGTCCACGCGTCGCCGCAGCGCGCTGAAGCGGAACGGGCCCTCGGCCAGTGCCGCAAGGGCGAGCGTGCCCCACCGTCCGGTGATGTCCTGGAGGACCGGGCGCGACGTGCAGCCGCGGGCGAACACGTCGGATTCCAGGCTCGGGTCCGCGTCGGCCGGGCGCGGCAGGTCGGGGGCGGTCATGGGCGCCAGGTTACTACCCGCCGATACCGCAGCGCTAACTCTATAGGTTGCACTTACGAATAATTAGTGCATGATGGAGCCGGACGGTTTGTTTGAAGCGTCAACTCAACTGACTCGCGACACCTAGGAGTGCACATGACCATCGCCATCACCGGTGCCACCGGACACCTCGGCCGCCTCGTCGTCGAATCGCTGCTGGCGCGCGGTGCCGAGGCGGGCGACCTGGTCGCCGTGGTCCGCGACCCGGCCAAGGCCGCCGACCTCGCGGCGCAGGGTGTGCAGGTGCGCGCGGCCGACTACGCGGACCGCCCTGCGCTCGAGTCGGCGCTCGCAGGCGTCGACAAGCTGCTGCTGATCTCGGGCAGCGAGATCGGCGGGCGGATACCGCAGCACACCAACATCATCGAGGCGGCCAAATCCGCGGGCGTGGCGTTCGTCGCCTACACCTCCGTGCTCGACGCCGCGAACAGCGCGCTGATCCTGGCGCAGGAGCACAAGGCCACCGAGGAGCTGCTGGCCGCGTCCGGCATCGACCACGCCCTGCTGCGCAACGGCTGGTACTGGGAGAACTACACCAACGACCTGGCGGGCACCGTCGAGCGTGGCGTGCTGGCCGGCGCGGCTGGCGCGGGCCGGGTGGCCGCCGCGGCGAGGGCCGATTACGCCGAGGCGGCCGCGGCTGTGCTGCTCGCGGACGGTCAGGCGGGCCGGGTCTACGAACTCGGGGGCGACCAGCGCCTGACGTACAGCGAACTGGCACAGCAGATCTCGGAGGTTGCGGGTGCGCCGGTCGAGTACCAGGACCTCACCCAGGAGCAGTACCAGTCGATCCTCGAGGGCGCCGGGCTGCCCGCCCCGATCGCGGCGATGCTCGCGGACTCCGACACCGGCGTGAAGACGGGTGCGCTCGACACCACGAGCGGCGACTTGCAGACCCTGATCGGCCGCTCGTCCACCCCGGTGGCGGAGGTCCTTCGCGCGGCCCTCTAGGCGCTCCGCGCCCGTGAGTCCTTCTGGCCCCCATGCGGACCAGAAGGACTCACAGGCGGCGCAGCCGCCTAGTGCATCCCGACCGGTGCCTCGTCGGGCAGGTCGCCCTTCTTCGCGCGGACCAGCACGACGACCAGCGGTGTGATCACCGCGATCAGCGCCGCGGCCCAGCCGAAGACGTGCGCGTAGCCGGAGACCTCGGCGGTGAACGCGTGCTCCTTGAGCGCGCCGATGAACTCCTGCACCGGGGCGGGCAGCGCCGCCAGTTCCTCCGCGGTCGGCGGCACAGCGGTGGCCAGGTCCGCCGGGATCGCGCTCGCCGGGACGCCCGCGGGCGGGGTCGGGGCGGCGTTGGCCGAGCCCCACGCCGACTTCGCGGAGACGTAGATCGTGGTGAACAGCGCGGTGCCAAGCGCCCCGCCGATCTGGATGGTGGCGTTGGCCAGCGCGCTCGCCGCGCCCGCGTCGTGATCCTCGACGCCGATCAGCGACAGGTTCTGCATCGGCACCATCAGCAGGCCGAGGCCGAACCCGAACGTGGCAAGGCCGGGGAGCACGTGCGTCCAGTACGAGCTGTCCACCCCGATCTGCGTCAGCAGCGCCAGCCCGACGGCGGCGACCAGCGGCCCGACGACCATCAGCGGCTTCGGCCCGATCTTGGTGCTCAGCTGGGCCGAGATGCCCGCCGCCATCACGATGAAGATCGCCATCGGCAGCGAGCCGAAGCCGGCGGCCACCGGGCTGAAGCCGAGCACGATCTGCAGGTAGAAGGTCAGGTACAGGGTGCCGCCGAGCAGGGCGGAGCCCACTAGCATGGAGCCGATGAACGAGGCGCCGCGGTCGCGGTGCCACGGCACCGACAGCGGCAGCAGCGGGTTCGTCGAGCGCTTCTCGACCAGGACGAACAGCGCGAGCGCGATCAGCCCGAGGCCGATGAAGCCGACGGTCTGCGCCCCGGCCCAGCCGTGCTTCTCCGCCTGGGTGAAGCCGTAGACGAGGGAGCCGAGCCCGATCGCGATGAGCACGGTGCCGGGGATGTCGTAACTGGTGTCGCCGTGCGCCCTGGTCTCCCGGACGATCGGCGCGGTGAGCGCGATCGCGAAGATCGCGACGGGGATGTTCACCAGCAGGCACCAGCGCCAGTCGACGTACTGGGTGAGGAAGCCGCCGAGCAGCAGGCCGATGGCGGCGCCGCCGCCGGAGATCGCGCCGAACACGGCGAAGGCCTTGGCCCGTTCCTTCTCGCCGATGAACGTGGTGGTGAGGATCGCCAGCGCGGCCGGGGCGAGCAGCGCCGCGAACACGCCCTGCAGGGCGCGGGCGGTGAACAGCTGCATGCCGTTCTGGGCGAAGCCGCCGATCGCGGATGCGGCGGCGAAGCCTGCCATGCCGACCATGAACGAACGCTTGCGTCCCCAGTAGTCGGCGACGCGGCCGCCGAGCAGCAGCAGCGCGCCGAACGCGAGCGCGTACGCGGTGACCACCCATTGACGGTCGGAGTCGCTGATGCCCAGCTCGACCTGGGCGTCGGGCAGTGCGATCGAGACGATGGTGCCGTCGAGGACCACCGTGAGCTGTGCGAGGGCGACGATGCACAGCACCAGCCAGCGCCGTTCGTGGTTCGGATTCTCGGTGATCGCGGATCCCGCGAGGCCGCCGTGGAGGTCCCGTGTGTCAGTGGACATGCTGAATTCCTGCCGTCGGGAGGCACGGACTCGCGTCACGGCCCAAGAGGCCGGACGCTACCGACGGGCGCGGCCGACGGTCAATCAAAACGGCTGGTCGGGTTGCCCTCGTCACATCGGGGCCGTCCCGGCTTGCCGTGGGCGAGCGCATGTGAGCACGGCGGGGTCTATCGGCGGAAGGTGTCCCGGTCCAGCCGCAGCGTGCCGATCGTGGTGGCGAGCATGTCGTACTGGCCGACGAGCAGCAGGAATTCGATCATCCGGCGCTCGTCGAGGTGCGCGGCCAGCGCCGACCAGTGCGCGTCGTCGAGGTCCTTCGTGGCGACAAGCGTGTCGACCGCCGCCAGCATCGCCCGGTGCCGATCGCTCCAGCCGGGTGCCTCCGGCCCGGCCAGCACCCGCTCGAGCAGATCGGGGGTCACCCCGGCTCGCCTGCCCAGTCGGATGTGGTGGTCCATCTCGTAGTCGCAGCCGCGCAGGTGCGCGACGCGCAGGATGATCAGCTCGGTCTCGTGCCGGGAGATCCGGCCGCCCGGCATCAGTCCCGCGCCGAAGTGCAGCCAGCCGCGGAAGGTGCCCTTGGTGCGGCCGAGCGTGCTGAACAGCTGTGCGTCGGGGGTGCCCGAGACCGTCGACAGCACCCGCCACACCACCCAGTTGATCGGCCCGAGCTGGCGCAGGCCGCCCGGGGTGATCCGCGCGCTCATCGGGCGCTGTCCGAGAGACGGAGCGGCAGCTCGGGTTGCACGGTGGTGTACCTGGTGTGCTCGGTCCGAGCGATGGCCAGCGCCTGTGCCATGTGTGGCTGCGGCCGGAGCTCGACGATCCGCTGCGCCGCCATCCGGCAGTGCAGCAGCCCGCCGACCCAGCCCGGTGCGTAGATCCGCTTGCGGCGCCGCGCGATTCCCTTCTCGAAGGCGGTGATCGCGACCTCGAGCGGGGACATCGCGGTGAACATGCCCGACCACTTGATCTTGTCCGCTGCGGCCGTGTCGAAGCCGATCGAGATCATGTCGGTGTCGATCTCGCCGAGGTATCCGACGCCGACGCGGGTGCCGAGGTGGCGCATCTCCACCCGCAGTGTGTTGCCGAGCGCCTCCGCCGCTGCCGCCGTCGCGCTGTACGCCCCGAGCAGGGGGAGCTGCGCCCCGACGGCCCCGGAGGTGATGATCAGCGCGTACCCGTCGGGGTGGCCGATGTGCTCGCCCGCCGCGCGCAGGGTGTAGTAGGTGCCCATCAGGTTGACGTCGACGATGCGCTGCATGACCGCCGGGTCGCCGCCGAGCATCGGCAGCTGTGCCCCGACACCCGCGTTGGCGATCACCACGTCGAGCCCGCCCAGTTCGTCGACGATCCCCGCGACGGCCGCGTCGACCTGGGTGTGGTCGCGAACGTCGCAGTAGCGCCATGGGGCGTTCCCGCACGCCGTCGCCACCTGCTCGAGCAGTTCACGCTCGAGCCCGAGCAGGCCGACCTTCGCGCCGTGGGCGTGCAGCCGCTTGGCCAGGGCGGCCCCGATGCTCCTGGCCGCGCCGGTGATCAGGACGCGGCGCCCAGCCAGCCCCTCCTCGAGACTTCTTGCCATCGCGTTCCACACCCTCTGTGTCCTTACTCAACGGTAGGAAAAAACGCTACACCGGACGCCCCCGGGCGCGGCGCACATTCGCGGTCCGGCGGGCCCCGTCGAGCGTGCACCTATGGGGGCATCGCCCGGGAGCGGGCGACATTCCCCCAAGCACTTCGTGCAGGGAGGTGCCCCCAGGTGCACACTCGGCGGACGGCTACTCGCGGATCGCGCGGGCCATCGCGGAGCTGGCCACCGCCTGGCCGGTGCGCTCGACGACCAGGTCCCTCGACCGGAGCAGGTGCAGGTGCAGCTCCTCGGCCGCGGGCCCCAGATCCCCTGCGAGCAGGCCGCGGACGATCTTCAGGTGCGAGTCGATGGTGGCGCGGACGCGTTCGGGGGTCCACGGGTCGAGCTGCCGCACCGGGCGCAGCTTGCTGTGCACCGAGTTCAGTGCCTCCGTCAGCGCCGGATTGCCCGAGGCCTGCAGCAGCGCGGCGTGGAAGGCCTCGTCGCTCGCGATGAAGTCCGGGCCGGGCGCGGGCGGCTCCGCTCGCATCCGGATCCAGCGCTCGAGCTCGGGGCGCAGGATGTCCTGCGCGTGTTCGAGCCTGCGGTCCTCGATGACCCGGTCGATGCCCCTCAGCTCGACGGTCATCCGGAGCTCGTACAGGCCGTGCAGGTCCTCGAACCGCGGCCGGTAGGGGAACAGCCCGCCGTCAACGCGGGCGACGAGCTCCTCCGACAGCAACCTGGCCAGCGCCTCCCGCACCGGGGTGCGGGAGACGCCGTACAGCTCGGCGAGGCGCTCCTCGCCCAGCCGGTCGAGCGGGCTGAACCGTCCGCGGACCAGGTCATCGCGAAGCGCCCGGTACACCTGCTCTCCCAGGTGTGAATGTTCCTGACGCGCCCGCGATCTCGCGGCCAAGGTCAGATGGCCATCGCCGCGCGGACGGCGGTCTCCGCGCCGGGCGAACGGACGCCGCGGCCGCCTTCGCCGGTCGAGGTGATCCGCCCGGACTCGAGCACGTAGTAGCTCTGCGCCGCCTGGAGGGCGAAGCCGATGTGCTGCTCCACCAGCAGCACGCCGAGACCGCCGCGGCCGGTGAGCGCGACGATGGTGCTCTCGATCTCCGCGACCACGGACGGCTGGATGCCCTCGGTCGGCTCGTCCAGGATGAGCATCCGTGGCTCGGTGATCAGGGCGCGCGCGATGGCGAGCTGCTGACGCTGGCCGCCCGACAGCAGCCCGGCCCGCCGGGTGAGCAGACCCTTGAGCGCGGGGAACAGGTCGAGGGATTCGTCGATCAGCGCCCGTCCCCGCTTGCGCCCGTCGGCCACGACCTGCAGGTTCTCCGCCGTGGTGAGCTGCCCGAAGGACTGCTGTCCCTGCGGCACATAGGCAAGGCCGCGGGCCACCCGTGCGCTCGGGCGCAGCTTGCTGACGTCCTCGCCGTCGAACAGCACCTGGCCCGAGTTGATCTTCAGCAGCCCGACCGCGGCCCGGAGCAGGGTGGTCTTGCCCGCCCCGTTGTGCCCCATCACCGCGGCCACACCGTCGGCGGGCACCTCGACGGTGACGCCGTGGATGACCTCGGTGCGACCGTAGCCGGCGTGAACGTCCCTCAGCTCAAGCATTCTCGGTCTCCTTCGTGACGGTGGGCTCGGGCTCGGCGGCGGAGGCGGTGCCGAGGTAGACCTGCTGCACCTTCGGGTCGGCCTGGACCTGCTCCACCGTGCCCTCGGCGAGGACCTTGCCCGCGTGCAGCACGGTGACGGAGGTGGCGAACGCGCGCATGAAGTCCATGTCGTGCTCGACGACGACAACCGTTCGCTCACCACCGATGCGCCGCAACAGGTTTCCGGTCTCCTCGCGTTCGTCATGACTCATGCCCGCGACGGGCTCGTCGAGCAGCAGCACGTCGGCGTTCTGCACCAGCAGCATGCCGATCTCGAGCCACTGCTTCTGGCCGTGCGCGAGGATGCCAGCCGGCTTGTCGCGCAGGTGACCGAGGCCGGTGATCTCGAGTGCCTCCTCGATCCGAGGGCTGACGGAGCCACGGCGACGGAGCAGGGTCAGAGCGGAACGGCCGGCGCCCGCCGCGATGTCGAGGTTCTGCAGGACGCTCAGCTGCTCGAAAACGCTTGCCGTCTGGAAGGTTCGGCCGACGCCGAGCCGGGCGATCTTGTGTACCTTCTTGCCGATCAGTTCCACACCGGACTTGGCGACCGAGCCGGTCGCGGGCACCAGGCCGGTGATCGCGTCGACCAGGGTGGTCTTGCCTGCCCCGTTGGGGCCGATGAGGAAGCGCAGGTCGCCCTGCATCAGGGTCAGGTCGACCCCGTCGACGGCGGTGAACCCGTCGAACGTCACCCGCAGGTCCCGGACCTCGAGGTACTGACTGGACATTCCGGCGTTGCCGCCGAACGCTGGAGCGCTCGCGTTGGTCATCGGGCCACCTCGAGTTCGGGAAGGGCGTCGGGGGTCTCGTCGCGGGGGGCGTCGGCGCTCGGTCTGCGGCGCCGGATCAGCTCGATCAGTCCGGCGACGCCCGCGGGGAAGAAGCCGACCACCACGATGAACAGCAGGCCCTGGGCGTAGATCCAGCCGGAGGGGAAGTTCTCGGACAGGGTGGACTGCGCCCATGCGACGCCGATGGCGCCGAGCACCGGACCGAGCAGGGTGGCGCGGCCGCCGATCGCGACGCCGATGAGGAACGCGATCGAGGGGACGATGCCGACGTCGGCGGGGGAGATGATGCCGACGATGGGGACGAACAGGGCCCCGGCGATCCCGGCGAAGAAGGCCGCGACCACGTACGCGACGACCTTGATGTTCGCCGGGTCGTAGCCGAGGAAGCGGACTCGCTCCTCCTGGTCCCGGACCGCGACCAGCAGTTCGCCGTAGCGGCTGTACATCAGCTGCCTGGTCAGCGCGACGACCAGGAGCAGCACCCCGGCGGCGATGAAGAACAGCATCCGCTTGTTCGCGGGGTCGTTGAGGTTGAAGCCGAAGAAGGTGCGGAACCGGTTGAGCCCGTTGCTGCCTCCGATCGACTGCTGGCCGACCAGCAGGATGGCGAAGGCGGCCGCGAGCGCCTGGGACAGGATGGCGAAGTAGGCGCCCTTGACCCGGCGCTTGAACACGCCGAGGCCGAGCACGAACGCGACAAGTGCGGGCACCACGAGGATGGCGAGGACGGTGACCAGCGGCGAGGTGAACGGCGTCCAGTAGCCGGGCAGCTCGCTGATCCCGGCGATCTGCATGAAGTCGGGGACGTCGTTGCCCTTGAGCTCGGCGTCCGCGATCTTCAGGTGCATGGCCATCATGTAGGCGCCGAGTCCGAAGAAGACGCCCTGGCCGAGGGTGAGCATTCCGCCTCGGCCCCATGCCAATCCGATCCCGACTGCGACGATGGCGAAGCAGAGGAACTTGCCGAGCAGGTTCAGCCGGAAGTCGCTGAGCACCGCAGGCGCGAGGCCGAACAGCACCAGGGCGGCGAGACCGAATCCGGCGAGCGGCCGCCAGCGGGTGAGCATGCCGGTCATACGAGACTCCTTGTCTTCACGGCGAACAGGCCCTGCGGCCGCACCTGGAGGAAGACGACGATGATCACGAACAGGATGACCTTCGCGATCGAGGCGGTCGTCGAGTACTCGATGTAGGAGTTGAGGATGCCGAGGGCGAATGCCGCGATCACCGCGCCCTTGATCTGTCCGAGGCCACCGACCACCACCACCAGGAACGCGTCGATGAGGTAGGACTGGCCGACCGTGGAACTGGTCGAGCCGATCAGGGTTAATGCCACGCCTGCCACGCCCGCGAGGCCCGAGCCGATGAAGAAGGTGGTGATATCGGTTCTACGGCTGGAGATTCCGCTTGTCTCGGCGAGGTCGCGGTTCTGTACGACGGCCCGGATCCGCCGTCCCATCGGGGTGGTCTTGAGCGCGACGGACAGCACAGCGACGCAGACGATGGCGAGGACCAGGATGAAGATGCGGGTCTTGGGGACGACGGCGCCGAGGATGTCGACGCCGCCGGACAGCCACTCCGGGGCGACCACGTTGACGGCGGGCGCCCCGAAGATGTCGCGGGCGAGCTGCTGCAGGATCAGGCCGACACCGAACGTCACCAGCAGGGTGTCGAGCGGGCGGTGGTACATCCGCTGCACGAGGGTCACCTCGAGCAGCACCCCCATGGCCCCTCCGACGAGGAAGCCGACGAGCAGAGAGATCAGCAGGGACGCCCCCGCCGTCGAGAACACCTGTTGCACAACGTAGGCGGTGTACGACCCGGCCATGATGAATTCACCGTGGGCCATGTTGATCACGCCCATCTGGCCAAAGGTCAGCGACAGCCCCAGCGCCGCCAGCAGCAGGATCGACCCGATACTCAGGCCGGTGAACAACTGTCCGATCACGACATCCATGTCGAATGTCCGTCCTCTCCACTCTCTGTCGTCGGCTACTCGGGTCGGTTACTTGCTGGCCAGGCTCTCGGCCCACGAGTAGCTGGTCAGGTACGGGTCGGGCTGGATCGGGCTACCCGAGTCCCAGACGGTGTAGATGAGGCCGTCGGGCCGGATCTCCCCGATGCGGGCGGTCTTGGTGATGTGGTGGTTGTCGCCGTCGATCGTCACGAGTCCCTCCGGAGCGTTGAAAGTGACTCCGTCGGCGGCGTTCTGGATGTCCTCGACGGCAAAGGAGTTGGCCTTCTCCGCGGTGTTCTTCCACAGGTAGACGGAGGTGTAGGCCGCCTCCATCGGGTCCGAGGTGGGCTTGGTGGCGCCGTACTTCGCCTTGTAGGCGTCGACGAACTTCTTGTTCTCCGGGCTGTCGATGGTCTGGTAGTAGTTCCACGCGGTGAGCTGGCCCGCGATGTTCTGCGCACCGATGCCCGCCACCTCCTCCTCGGCGATGGAGACCGAGACCACTGGCATCTCGGCGGCCTTGAGGCCGGCGTTGGTGTACTCGCGGAAGAAGGCGACGTTGGAGTCGCCGTTGAGCGTGTTGAACACGGCGTCGGCGTCCGCGGACCGGACCTTGTTGACGATCGTGGAGAAGTCGGTTGACCCGAGCGGCGTGTAGTCCTCGCCCTTGATCTCGATGCCGTTGGCGGCGGCGTAGGCCTTGATCTCGCGGTTCGCGGTCTGCGGGAACACGTAGTCGCTACCGACCAGGTAGAGCGACTTCACGCCCTTTTCCTTCAGGTGGTCCAGGGCCGGGATGATCTGTTGGTTGGTGGTGGCTCCGGTGTAGAAGATGTTCTTGGAGTCCTCGAGGCCCTCGTACTGGACGGGGTAGTACAGGAGCGAGTTCTTGTCCTCGAACACCGGCAGCATGGCCTTGCGGCTAGAGGAGGTCCATCCGCCGAAAACCGCTGCGACACAGTCGCTGCTGATCAGCTTCTCGGCCTTCTCCGCGAATACCGTCGGCTCGGAGGCGCCGTCCTCGGCGACGATCTCGATCTTCTTGCCCAGCACACCACCGGAGTTGTTGATCTCCTCGACGGCGAGTGCGATGGAGTCGCGGACGGTGACCTCCGAGATCGCCATGGTGCCGGACAGCGAGTTCAGCGAGCCCACCTTGACGGTGTCGCCGGAGGTGTTCACACAGGATTCGGCCGTGCTCGACGCGGCGGTGTCGTCGCCTGCCTTGCTGCCGCACGCGCTGAGCACCAGGCCGACCGCAGCGAGGGCAGCCGGGGCAACGAGGGCGCGCTTGGAGATCGTGGTCCTACGAGAGACGGACATGTACAGCCTTTCCTTCGTCGGGGAGGCGGCCGCCGGACAGCGCGCGCCGCACACCGAACACGCCCTGTATCCGCGATGCGTATACAGGGCTGTATTCGTGTGAGCGCAGACGATATGGGCGCGTTGTTGCGCCTGAATGTCACTGCGTGACTTGTTTATGTCCCGGATTACCGTCAGGTGAACAGGCGTGCCCGAGCGGCGGTTTCGCGGGCTAGGGCCATCGCCGAGTGTGCAGTTTCCGGGGCATCGGCCGAGTGCGGCGGCGGCAACTGCACACTCGGCGGGCGGCGGCGGTGAGGGAGTGGGTTCAGCGGATGAGGTAGGGCGACACCGAGCTGCGGTGCTCGTTGATGTCGAGTTCCTTGCCGAGCGGAGGGAAGGCCCGCTGCGGGCAGTTCATCCGCTCGCACACCCGGCAGCCGGCGCCGATCGGGGTGGCGGCGGCCTGGTTGTCCAGGTCGAGGCCGTCCGCGTAGACGGTGCGGTGCGCGTGCCGGAGCTCGCAGCCGAGACCGATGGCAAAGGTCTTGCCCGGCTGGCCGTATCGGGCCGCGCGGCGCTCGACCGTCCGCGCCACCCACAGGTAGCTGCGGCCGTCCGGCATCTGCGCGATCTGGGTCATGATCTTGCCGGGGTACCCGAACGTCTCGTACACATTCCACAGGGGGCAGGTGCCGCCGCTGGAGGAGAAGTGGAAGCCGGTGGCGGACTGCCGCTTCGACATGTTGCCCGCCCGGTCGACCCGGACGAACGAGAACGGCACGCCGCGCAGCTTCGGGCGCTGCAGGGTGGAGAGCCGATGGCAGATGGTCTCGTAGCTCTGTGAGAAGAACGCGGACAGCCGCTCGATGTCGTAGCGGAATTCTTCGGCGATGTCGTGGAACTGGGTGTACGGCAGCACCGTTGCCGCGGCGAAGTAGTTGGCGAGCCCGAGGATGGCGAGCGACCGGGACGACTCCGCGGTGAAGTTCCCCTCGTCGACCATCTTGTTCAGCAGATCCCCGCACTCGAGGTAGGCCAGCTCGGCGGCGAACTTGAACACCTTCTGCCCGCCGGACAGGTGCGGGGAGATCTCCAGCACGCGGGACTCGGGGTCGTAGCGGTGCAGCACGCCCTCGCCGAGGTCGATGCGCTGCACGATCTGCACATCGTGCACGTTCTCGAGCCGCCTGGCGATCTCGCCTGCGACGTCGCCGCGGTGGAAACGCATCCGGGCGGTGAGCTCCTCGGCGGCGGTGTCCAGCTCGTGCAGGTAGTTCTGCCGTTGATAGAAGTAGTCCCGCACCTCCTCGTGCGGCATGGTGATCGCCCCGCTGCCGCTGCCGTCGCTGTACCGGTCCTCGGTGGCCGCGGCCAGCTGCGCGGTGGTGTTGCGGTAGCGGCGGTGCATGTTCACGATGGCCTTGGCCAGGCTCGGGTGCGCGGACACCATCTCCGCGATTTCCTGGGCGTCGGAGTCGATGCCCATCTCCTGGTCGAGCGCGACCTCCCGCAGTTCGGCGATCAGCCGGGTGTCGTCCTGTGAGGAGAAGAAGGTGGTGTCCACCCCGAAGACCTCGGTGATCCGCAGCAGCACGGGGACGGTGAGCGGCCGCACGTCGTGCTCGATCTGGTTGAGGTAGCTCGCCGAGATCTCCAGCGTCTGGGCCAGGGCGGCCTGGCTCATGGCTCGTTCGGTGCGTAGCTGACGCAGTCGCGCGCCGACATAGGTCTTCGCCATTTCTCCAGGTTACGAGGGGTGTCAGGGGTTGGCAACAACGGGTTCGCAGGATTAGCTCCGCGCGAGGGGATGGGCGGGGGCGGGAGGTAACGCGACGCGCTGCGAGACTGTGCCGATGACGAACGACGTGCCCGCAGGCCTCGAGGCCGGGGCGAGCCTGGTCACCGCGATGCTCAGCCCCGTCTCGGGTGGACTGGTGCGCACGTGGACCGAGGGCGGGACCAGGCTGTGGAGCGTCGACGATCCGGACGGGCTCAGTGAACTGCTGGGACGCGGGCTGATCGCGCGTGTCTCCGTACCCGACGATCGGTTCCGCGAGACGGTGCTCCTCGACGCCGCGGCGGGCACCCTGCTGGTGCAGGAACGCATCCCCGGTGCCACCGAGAACACCAGGGACCGGGCGTTCCGGCTGGGCGACCCGGTCCGCCCCGAGCGCAACCCCTGGACCGATCTCGACGACTTCCTCGCCGCCGCCGCGGCGTCCGCCGTCGAGCGCGACGAGTACTGGGTGGTGGAGCTCGGCGGCTGGGCTGCGCCGCACGAGCCGTACTGCTTCTTCGGGGTCGTCGACGACGAGGGGGAGCGGGTGGCGGTGATCGAGACGGCGCCGGTGCCGCGGGACACCGGGGTCTGGCCGGAGGTGCCCGACGATGGCAGGCCCGGCACGTCGGTGTCCTCGCCCGCGTCGGAGGACACCATCGAGGCCGCGGGGATCTTCGCGGTGACCGCCGTCGAGTCCTGGGGCGTCGCGCCGTGGGACGTGGCGCTGAGCTTCGGGCACAGGGCGCCGTAGTCGGCCCCGCTCGGCGACCTCGGTGGACCGGGGTCGCTCAGTTGCGCACCCGTTCCTGACCGCCTTCCGACCCTCACCTCGCCCGGCCGCCGATATCGCGGTCTCGTTGCTGTGCGCGGATTCCGTTGTCCATCTGTGGAATTCGCGGTGAACCGGTGACCGTCCATGCGTAGCTCACCGTGGGTGAGCGGATCCCACACCTTGGGTGGGTTCTTCTGTCTCCGCCGATGGCTCAATCTTATTCATGTCACATCGAGCACCGAAAGGAGGGACAGGAAATGCGTCGAATCAAGTTCACCGTCGCCGCGCTCGTCGGCTTTGTGCCGCGAAAAGCGCCGGGCATGTACGAATGGTCCTGAGAATGCGTAACAGTGCGGGCGGTCGATTTGATCGGCCGCCCGCACTTTCATTAGGAGATGTAGATGACACGGCCACCGGTGCTCGGGACATCGCGAGCAGAATTGGCGGAAGCGTACGATCGCGGACGACTGTCCTTTCTGCTCGACGCCGCAGAACTCGGGCCGATCGTCGAACTCTGGCCGGGAACCTTTCTCGTGTCGGGTCACCGCGAGGTACACGAAGTACTCGTCGGGTCGAATCGAAAGTTCTTGTCGACACAGAATTTCCTCAGAAGCAAGGTGTCGGGCGACCTCGGATCCGAATCGGTGCAGCGGTGGATGCGATCGCGGAAGGCGGCATCCGCAGCACTGGCATCGCGCAGGCGTCTCGACGACCACCAGGTCGAGCTCGCCCATGATACGAACGCGATCGTTCGGAGTTGGTTGGGGAGGACGGTCGGCGAGCGAGAGCTGATCGACACCCTGCAGGTCCTCACGTCCGCGTCCATCAGCCGGTACTGCTTTGGAACCCGGGACTTCGACGAGATCCCCGCTCTCGCACAAGAACTTCTCGATTCACTCTTCCCGATCACCGCGAGCCCCTTCGTCCTCCCCAGGTGGTTGCGCTGGCGGCCTTCCGATCTGCGAGTCCGCAGGGCGCTACGCAATCTCGAATCGGCCGTGGCGAAGCTGGCGCGGGCGCCTGGCTCGGACGGATTGTGCGATGACCTGCTGCGTGCCGAACTTCCACCCAAAGATGTTGTGCAGATGATTATCTCGACACTCCTGGCCGCGCATGGTGTCCCGGCGTCGGCCATCCTGTGGGGGATGGTCGAGCTCGGTGGACGCAGCGCGCTCCAAGAACAGCTGCGAGGTGAGGGCGGCGAAGGCGCGCTCACGCGCGTGGTGTCGGAGACGCTCCGCCTGTGGCCTCCGTCGTGGATGCTCGGCCGTGACGCGGCCGAGGACATCCCTTTCGGGGACTGGGAGATGAAGAAGGGCAGCGTGGTGATGGTGTCCAGCTGGGTCACCCACCGGGTGTCGCCCACCTTCGCGCCGACCGGTGGCGACTTCAGGCCCGAGCGCTGGATCGACGCGACGCCCCAGCGCGGTGAGTTCATACCGTTCGGCGGTGGGCCGCGATGGTGTGTCGGCGCGAAGTTCGCGGAACGGGAGCTGTCGACCGTCTTGGGCGAGATCGTGCGGAATTCCACTATGCGGATTCAGCTGTCGGGCGCCGAACTGAAAGTGAACGAGCGCAGAACGCTCACCCCCGAGGGCTTCTCCATGAGGTTCTACGTCCCGGTCGGCGCATGATCCGCGGAAAACTCCGGGCCAGACTGGGGTTCGCCTTCCTCCTTGCCGGACCCGTCGCGGATTCCGCCATCGTGGTGATAACGGCTGGGCTGGTCATGTCGGCCGGGGGAGATGCGGCCCTCCTTTCGCTGGCATTCGGTGCCCGATGCGTCGGAATTCTCGGTGCGGGGATCGTCGCAGGAACGTTGGCGGACAGGCTCGACAAACGGGCGATCATTCTCTCGACTTACGCCGGTCGATGTGCGCTGATCGCCATACTTCCGGCGCTCGCCGGTGGATTTCACATTCTGCCCGTCATGATCGCATTGGGCGTCTGTAGTGGGCTGTCGCAGCCGGCCGCGACAACTGCGGTTTATCTCTCTGTTCCGCGCGACGATCGGGCCAATCGGCTGGCGGTCTGGCATTCGCTGAGCCTCACCGTGCAAGTGGTTGCGCCCGCGGCGGCGGCACTGCTGATCTCGGCCACCGGACCAACGGTGTCGGCGCTCCTGCTCGTCGCGGCCGTTGCCATCGGTGCCACATGCGCATGCGCGGTCGCCCCGAGTCCGATGCGAACCGACCGACCAACGGGGTTCGTCCACGACACGCGTGAGGGTTTCCGGTATCTCAGGGAAACCCACTGGCTGCGGACGGTGATCCTGGTGTCTGCGGCACAAACAGCGCTGCCGGTCCCCGCCTGGCTCCTGATCGTCAACGCGGGGTCGAGCGAGCGATGGTTCGCGGGCGCCCAGGGTTACATCATGGCGCTGTTCGCGCTCGGTGGCATCGTCGCCACGAGCCTGCTCGGAAAGCGGATTCCCTCTCGCACAGCGCAGTCGGCGTTGCTGGCGCAGGGGGCGATCTGCGTCGGCCTCGTGGCATTGAGCCTCTATCCACCGTTCTCCGTCATGGCCGTGGTGGCACTCCTCGTCGGCGCCGCGATCCGATTGGGCAGCGTCTGGGCGGATGTCCTCGTGGCGACGCGAGTGCCCGAAGCGATGCTCGGACGGGTCGCGGGATTGGGTGCGACCCTCGCCAATGTGTGCATGCCGGTCGGCTACATGATCGCAGGCGCGCTGCTGGCCCCGCTCGGCTCGGCGGTGACCGCGGGTCTCGCGGCCGCCGTGAGCGCGGCCGTCACGGTCGTCGGTGTCGTGCTGGTCTCGGCGCCTGCACAGGCGCCGCCTGCGCTGAGTCGGCCCGAAGCCCGAGGTGTTCACGCGGGGGGATGAGCCCACTTCGGGCGCAGGGCGGCGCAGGCGGCCATCCGGCGCTATCGTCTCGCCATGCCTTACATGGAGCGCTCGGGAGACGTGTTCGTCCTTTACCTCGGAACCGAGGGTGAACGGGACGAGGAGAACGCGTTCAATCCGCGATGGCTCGACGAGACCGAGGCGCTGCTCGACGAGGTCGAAGCGAGTGCGGGGCCGGCCGCCCTGGTGACCACCGCGGTCGGGAAGTTCTATTCCACCGGCCTCGACACCGTCTGGGTCGCGCAGAACCTGGGGCAGCTCAACCCGTACATGGATCGTGTGCACGCGCTCTTCGCGCGCGTGCTGACCTTCCCGATGGCGACCGTCGCCGCGATGCCGGGCCACACCTTCGGCGGCGGAGCGATCCTGGCCACCGCGCACGACCATCAGGTGATGCGCGGCGACCGGGGGTTCTTCTGCCTGCCCGGCATCACGGTCGGCATCAGCTACACGCCCGGGGTGCTCGGATTGCTCACCGCGCGGCTGCCTGGGCGGGCGGTGCACGCCGCGCTGACGACCGGTCGCCGATACGGCGGGACCGAGGCGCTGGCCCACGGACTCGTCGACGAGGTCGCGGCCGGGGACGACGTGCTCGCGAAGGCGGTCGGCCGTGCACAGGGCCTGGTGCACACCCGCGGGCGCACACTCGGCGAGATCAAGAGCTCGCTGTACGCGGGTGCCGTTGCCGCTCTCCGTACCCCATCGGCCAGCCTGGAGGCGCAGGAAGCGGCAGTGACCGCCCAGCGATGACCCGCGGTCAGGCCCAAGGGTTCTCGCGGGCGAAGACGGTCGGGAAGCTCAGCGCCACGCCGTCCTCGTCGGCCAGCCGGGTGAGCACCGCCATCGTGCGGTCGAGGTCGTCGCCTGCGTAGGGGAGCGCGCGCAGCGGCCTCGACAGCGGCCGGAAGAAGTCGTCCCAGTGGATCAGCACCGCGCGCCGGGCGCCCACCTCGCGGACGGTCTCGCGCCAGTACTCCTCGATGTAGGCGTCGGGCTGGACGCCGAGCTGCCCCACCCCGAGGTAGGCCACGTCGGCCCGCCTGCCTGCCAGCGCGCCGGGGACGTACCCGGCGCTGCCCTGCACGAGCAGTGACCTCCCGGAGGACGGGTGGCCGACGATGATCGACCAGGCCTCGCCGCAGCGATACGCCGAGGTCTTCACCGGCGGGACGACGGGCGCGATGATCTGGCCGGGATAGCGGTCCGGCGGGCAGTGGTGCGACTCGATCATCGTCACCTCGAACGCGCCGAGCGCCATCGCGGCGCCGGGGGTCGCGACCGCGATTCGGTCGGCGGGCAGCCCGTGGCCGCGCCCGATCCAGGCCGTCGACTCGCCGCCGACCAGCCGGGCACCCGTCCTCTCGGCCACCGCGGGGGAGTCGAGCGCGTGGTCGAAATGGGTGTGCACGGGGATGACCGCCTCGAGCCGGGTGACGGCGGCCCGCGCCAGCGCCGCGTCGATCCGCGTCGCGTCGGGCGCGATCCTGCCCAGTGCCACGCGAGCCAGGCCGGGACGGCTGAAGAACCCGTCGGTCATGATCGCCGACGAGCCGTCGTCGACGAGCAGGCTCGCGACGCCGAGAAACGTGACCGTGAGCCCGTCGGTTGCCGGGGTGAGGTCGAATCGATCCGCGTACCGGTTGATATCGGGGCGCCCGAGCCGCAGTCTCATGGCCGAAACGCTAACCGGCGGCGCGGCGGGCGGCGCGGACTTCGCCGCGATGGGTGTGAACGAGCCGGCCGTCGGCGTCGGGCGACGTGATTGCCCTCACAACCGGGTCGGGTCCGCCGTGATCGGGCGCCCGCGCGGTCCTCGGTCGGGCGGCGGAATCGGCGCGACCGCAACCGCTCGCGTGCCCCGAACAATCCGCAGGTCGGAACCTACTTGCCGGTAGCTCGCCAAGCTACTTGCCGGTAGCCAAGCGCTCGCTTGGCCGGTCCGAACTTTGCAAAGTTAGCAACCCTGTTTGAAAACCTAGCCAAGATTGGCATTAGCAACAGGTAGACGGCAGTTTTTGCGTGTGCCACTCTCGTTAAGTACATACGAAGGGCCTGGCAAGGATGTGAAGCAGTACATCCGTACCGGACCAGCAGATACAAGAGAGTGGAGCCTCGATGTCGACCACCGGCACCCCGAAGACCGCAGCTGAGATCCAGCAGGATTGGGACACCAATCCCCGCTGGAAGGGACTCACCCGTAACTACACGGCCGAGCAGGTCGTCAAGCTCCAGGGCTCCGTCGTCGAGGAGGCCACCCTGGCCCGCCGTGGCTCGGAGATCCTGTGGGACCTCGTGAACAACGAGGACTACATCAACTCCCTCGGCGCCCTCACCGGCAACCAGGCCGTGCAGCAGGTGCGCGCCGGCCTCAAGGCCATCTACCTCTCCGGCTGGCAGGTCGCCGGTGACGCGAACCTCTCGGGTCACACCTACCCGGACCAGAGCCTCTACCCGGCCAACTCGGTGCCGCAGGTCGTCCGTCGCATCAACAACGCGCTGCTGCGCGCCGACGAGATCGCCAAGGTCGAGGGTGACACCTCCGTCGAGAACTGGCTCGCCCCGATCGTCGCGGACGGCGAGGCCGGCTTCGGCGGCGCGCTGAACGTCTACGAGCTGCAGAAGGCCATGATCGCGGCCGGTGTCGCCGGTTCGCACTGGGAGGACCAGCTCGCGTCGGAGAAGAAGTGCGGCCACCTCGGTGGCAAGGTGCTCATCCCGACCCAGCAGCACATCCGCACCCTGACCTCGGCGCGTCTCGCGGCCGACGTCGCGGACGTCCCCACCGTCGTCATCGCGCGCACCGACGCCGAGGCCGCCACCCTCATCACCTCCGATGTGGACGAGCGTGACCGCCCGTTCCTCGACGGCACCCGCACCGCCGAGGGCTTCTACGGCATCAAGAACGGCATCGAGCCCTGCATCGCGCGTGCCAAGGCCTACGCCCCGTACTCCGACCTCATCTGGATGGAGACCGGTGTGCCGGACCTCGAGGTCGCCAAGCAGTTCGCCGAGGCCGTCCGCAGCGAGTTCCCGGACCAGCTGCTGGCCTACAACTGCTCCCCGTCCTTCAACTGGAAGCAGCACCTGGACGACGCGACCATCGCGAAGTTCCAGAAGGAGCTCGGCGCGATGGGCTTCAAGTTCCAGTTCATCACCCTCGCCGGCTTCCACTCGCTCAACTACGGCATGTTCGACCTGGCGCACGGCTACGCCCGCGAGGGCATGACCGCCTTCGTCGACCTGCAGGAGCGCGAGTTCAAGGCCGCCGAGGAGCGTGGCTTCACCGCCATCAAGCACCAGCGTGAGGTCGGCGCCGGCTACTTCGACAGCATCGCCACCACGGTCGACCCCAACACGTCCACCGCGGCGCTGAAGGGCTCCACCGAAGAGGGCCAGTTCCACTAGGAACCCCCGCTTCACCTGCACGACCCGTCCCACCCACCGCGGGGCCCACAGCCCGGGCCCCGCGGTGCGGACGACTCCACTAGACGATGAGGAGCTGACGTGACCAGCGAAAAGATTCAGCGCGTCGGCGTGATCGGCGCAGGCATCATGGGCGCCGGAATCGCCGAGGTGTGCGCCCGCGCACATGTCGATGTTCTGGTGTTCGAGCAGACCCGCGAGCTCGCGGCGGCCGGCCGTGCCCGCATCCTGCGGTCGCTGGACCGCGGTGTGAGCAGCGGCAAGATCACCGAGCGTGAGCGGGAGCAGGCCGCCTGGCGGCTGCGCTTCACCTCCGACCTCGGCGACTTCGCCGATCGGCAGCTCGTCGTGGAGGCCGTCCTCGAGGACGAGAAGGTCAAGAGCGCGATCTTCGCCGAGCTCGACCAGGTGGTCACGGACCCGAATGCGGTGCTGGCCTCCAACACCTCCTCCATCCCGATCATGAAGCTGGGCATCGCCACCAAGGCGCCCGAGCGTGTGATCGGCATGCACTTCTTCAACCCGGTGCCCGTGCTCCCGCTCGTCGAGCTCGTCACCACCCTCAAGACCAGCTCCGCGGTCTCCGAGCGGGCCGAGGCCTTCGCGAGCGAGGTCCTCGGCAAGCAGGTCGTCCGCAGCGCCGACCGCTCCGGGTTCGTCGTCAACGCGCTGCTCGTGCCGTACCTGCTGTCGGCGATTCGGATGGTCGAGTCCGGATTCGCGACCAAGGAGGACGTGGACCGCGCGATGGTGCTCGGCTGTAACCACCCGATGGGCCCGCTTGCCCTGACGGACCTGGTCGGCCTCGACACCGTCAAGTCGATCGCGGACTCGATGTACGAGGAGTTCAAGGAGCCGCTCTACTCGGCTCCGCCGCTGCTGCTGCGCATGGTCGAGGCCGGACTCGTCGGCAAGAAGTCCGGCGCGGGCTTCTACGAGTACGGCGAGAACGGTCGGAGCACGAAGAAAGCAAGCTAGGTAGCTTCACCAGTACGCACCTTCGGCGCCCGTGGGCCTTTCATTGTTTGTGACAGCAACGCTGTGGCAGTGAGAAAGGCCCACGGGCGCGAAGCGCATCGAGGGAGAGGTCGACACGATGTCCAACAGCGCCGCCACCTACGGCTCCAGCGTCCTGGGGTACCCGAGGATCGGGCCACGACGCGAACTCAAGCGGGCACTCGAAGCGTATTGGCACGGGAAGTCCAGCCAGGCCGAGCTGATCGCCGTCGGCCGGGAGCTCCAGGAGCAGACCTGGAGCGAGCTGGCCGCGACCGGCCTGACGCAGGTCCCAGGCAACACCTTCTCCTACTACGACCACGTGCTGGACAACGCGCTGCTCTTCGGCGCCGTGCCCGGCCGGTTCGCCCCGCTCGAGGGTGAGCTGAACGAACTCGACTTCTACTTCACCATGGCCCGCGGCCGGCCCGACTTCCCGCCGCTGGAGCTGGTGCGGTTCATCGACACCAACTACTACTACCGCCAGCCCGAGCTCGACGAGCGCACCGTCTTCACCCTGCGTGCCGACGCGCTGATGGACGAGTTCGAACGGGCCAAGGCGCGCGGCATCGAGCTGCGCCCGGTCATCCTCGGCCCGGTCTCGCTGTTGCTGCTGTCGAAGGCGAGCGCCGATGCGGTGGACGACTTCTCGGTGCTCGACCTGCTGGATTCGCTGCTGCCGCAGTACGAGGCGCTGTTCGAACTGCTCGCCAAGGCCGGGGCCACCTGCGTCCAGCTCGACGAGCCCGCCTTCACCCAGGACCGCACCTCCGAGGAACTGGCCGCGCTCGACCGGGCGTACACCACGCTGTCCCATGCGCCGCTGCGACCGCGGATCCTGGTCACCGGCCCGTACGGGAATCTCGGTGAGGCCCTGCCGATCCTGGCCGCCACCAAGGTCGAGGCGCTCGGGCTCGACCTGGTCTACGGCAAGGTCGCGGCCGACGAGCTGGCGAAGATCCCCGGCTTGAAGCGCAAGCGCATCTACGCGGGCGTTGTGAACGGCAGAAACGTCTGGCGGGCAGACAGCTTCGTCACGCTCACCTACCTGTCCTCGCTCAAGGACGTGATCCCGGATCTCGTGGTCTCGACGTCCTGTTCGCTGATGCACGTGCCCTACGACGTGCTGGCCGAGTGGGACCTCGACGGTGACGTCGCGGACCGGCTCGCCTTCGCCAAGCAGAAGGTCGGTGAGGTGGTCTCGCTGGCCAAGGCGCTCACCGAGGGTCCGTCCGAGCGCTGGCGCAAGAAGCCGACGAAGGTGCATTTCAAGCAGAAGCACGAAGTGCGCCAACGGGTCTACGCCATCAAGGCCGAGGATCGCATCCGGGCGCCGTACGAGGTCCGCCTGCGGGCGCAGCAGGCGAAGCTGAACCTGCCGAAGGTGCCTGCGACGACCCTCGGTTCGTTCCCGCAGACCGACGCGATCCGCCAGGCACGCTACGAGCTCGGCCAGGGTCGCCTCGAGTGGGAGGACTACGTCAAGCGGATCCAGGCCGAGATCGAGAGCACGATCCGGCTGCAGGAGGACATCGGCCTCGACGTCCTGGTGCACGGCGAGCACGAGCGCAACGACATGATCCAGTACTTCGCCGAGCTGATGGACGGATTCGCATCCACTCACAACGGCTGGGTGCAGGCATACGGCTCGCGCTGCGTGCGGCCGCCGATCCTCTACGGCGACGTCCGCAGGCGGGGGCCGATGAGCGTGGAGTGGATCGGCTACGCGCAGTCACTGACCGACAAGCCGGTCAAGGGCATGCTCACCGGTCCGATCACCATGCTGGCGCGCTCGTTCGTCCGGCAGGACCAGCCGCTGCACGAGACCGCGGATCAGTTGGCGCTGGCGATCCGTGACGAGGTGGCCGATCTGGAGGCCGCGGGCATCTCGATCATCCAGGTCGACGAGCCGGCGATCCGGGAGTTGTTGCCGCTGAGGGCCGGCGGCCGCAAGGAGTACCTGGACTGGGCGGTCGACGCGTTCAAGCTGGCGACCGGCGGTGCCAAGCCTGAGACGCAGATCCACACCCACCTGACCTACACGACCCAGAAGTCGGTGGTGGACGCGATCGAGCGGATGGACTGCGACGTGACCGCGATCGTGGCGACCCGCTCGATCACCTGGGTGCTCGACGCCATCAAGGAGCGCAAGCTCACCCACGGTGTTGGACCCGGTGTGTACGAGAGCCGTTCGGCCCGGATCCCGGACATCGACGAGCTCGACGAGCTGCTCACCGAGGCGGCGGAGTCCGTGGAGCTGGACCGACTGTGGGCCAACCCGGACGGCGGCCTCAAGACCAGGCACTACTGGCAGCTCGAGCCGTCGCTGCGGAACCTCGTGGCCGCGGCGCGCCGCCTGCGCCGTAGGGCGGAGAAGGCGGCCTCGGCCGAGTAGCGTTGCACGACAAGGGCTCCGGACCATCAGGTCCGGAGCCCTCGTCGTACCGAGGGGGTGTCAGGAGCCGAGGCTCCCGGTCCCGATCGAACCGCCACCGCCCGAACCGCTCTCGCCCGAACCGGCATCGGCGGAACCCGACGTCGGGAGGTCGTTGCCGTCGGAGTCGGGGCGGTGGATCCGGACGGTGACGGGCGCCGTGCCGTCGGCCTGGACGGTCACGATGCGAGCGCCCGCCGCGGACGTGACCCGGCCGCCTGTGACCTCGCTGACGTATCCGCCGGGGTAGTGCAGGTCGGAGACGTAGATCTCAGTGGGCTTGGCGGACGGGCGCGGCTGGTAGGTGTACTCGAAATCGCCACCGGTCGAGTTGAACCGGAGCCTCCCCGGGACACCGGCGGTGGCCTGCGGGTAGGTGCGGACGAGCTGCTTGCCCACCTCACCGAGGAACGGATCGGGGCGGTCGGTCGGCCCGAAAGTGCTGCTGTAGTGCCAGTACTGCCACCCGATGAAGCGCTCGTCGGCGCTGGCGAGGGTGCTGGCGAGCACGGTGGGGTCGCCGTCGCCGAACTCGGTCACCACGGTCGGGATATCGGCGCGCTCGGTGAGCACGTCGATGTTGCGCCAGGTGTTGGCCTGCTGCAGGTCGCAGCCGGCGCGCAATGCCTCCGGCAGGTCGAGGTAGATGGCGAGCTGGCTGGGGATGCAGTAGTCGTGCGGGGCGAAGACGATGTTCGGGTCGCCGATCGCGGGTGTCGCGGGCGGGTTGGCGAGGTTCGTCGGCATCATCTGGTTCCAGGTGACATTCGGCTCCCAGAACACGGGAACCGTCGGATTCGCGGCGCGGACGTGATCGGTGAGCTTCTGCATCGCAGCCTGGTACTTCCGGTCGAAGTCCGGGCAGCCGTTCGGGAAACAGGTCAGGAACGGCGATCCGGGCCACGGCTCGTTCAGCAGCTCGATGCCCATCACGCTCGGTTTGCCGTTCACCTTCGCGGCGAGTGCGCCGAGGGCTGCGCCGAGGTGGTCGAGCGCGCCGTGCGAGTTGTTCCAGACCTCGTCCCAGCCGAGGTTCATCGTCGGCATCAGGTAGTTCAGCGGGAAACCGGGGTTCGGCTCGCCGGGTAGGGGGCGCGCCTCGATGGACCAGGCGGGAAAACCGTTGCCGCCCCATATGCTCGAGAGCCCATCCTGATGGTTGTCGAGCAGGACGTGGATGCCGCGGGTGCCGAGGACGTCGACCGTGTCGGCGACCCGATCGAGGTATGCGGGGTCGATCTGGCCCCGCTCGGGCATCAGGCCGTCGAAGGACACGCCGAGGCGGACGGTGTTGAACCCGTGCCCGGCGAGCAGATCGGCGTCGGCTGCGGTGAGTGTCAGTCCGTCCCCCGGGGTGACGTACGGCGGTTGTTTGTCGACGTTGTTCACCCCGTGCAGCAGGACCGTACGCCCGAACTCGTCGACCAACCAACGGCCTTCGGTGTGAAGCTGGCTTGCCGGTGGTCGCGCGACCTCGTCGGCGGCGGCGATCGCGGGCGTCGCGGCGACCAGGGTTGTGAGTATTGCGGCGGAGAAGCCGATCGTGAGCAGTCTGTGCATGTATTGCCTCCGTGGATTCGGACAGCCATTTGGACACATGACCAAATGGTGTGATCGTAGGGAGGCCTCCGGTAGACGCGCGGGGTTTCGGGGGATCTCAATTCCTGGCGCGAGGAGCGCACGCTCACCACCGCCGTGGGACCCTGTGTGTACGAGAGCCGTGCGTCCTCGGCCGATTAGCGGTGAACGACAAGGGCTCCGGACCAAGAAGGTCCGGAGCCCTTGTCGTGTTGCAGGGGGTGTCAGGAACCGATGCTCCCGACCCCGCCCGAGCCGGTCTCGCCCGAACCGGCGTCGGCGGAACCCGACGTCGGGAGGTCGTTGCCGTTGGAGTCGGGGCGGTGGATCCGGACGGTGACGGGCGCCGTGCCGTCGGCCTGGACGGTCACGATGCGAGCGCCCGCCGCGGACGTGACCCGGCCGCCGGTGACCTCGCTGACGTATCCGCCGGGGTAGTGCAGGTCGGAGACGTAGATCTCAGTGGGCTTGGCGGACGGGCGCGGCTGGTAGGTGTACTCGAAATCGCCACCGGTCGTGTTGAACCGGAGCTTTCCCGGGACGCCGGCGGTGGCCTGCGGGTAGGTGCGAACGAGCTGCGTGCCCACCTCGCCCTGGAACGGGTCGCCGCCGTTGTAGTGCCAGTACTGCCATCCGATGTTTCGACCATCGGCTCGTGACACGGTGGCCTTCAGTGTGTTGGTGTCGGCGTCGCCGAACTCGGTGACCAGCGCGGGCCGGTTGGTGCGGGCCTGCAGGGCCTCGATGTTCCCCCAGGTGCGGTCGTGCTGTGCCGGGCACAGGGCCGCCACCCACCCCGGTAGCCCGCTGTAGATGCTCAGCTGGCTGGGGATGCAGTAGTCGTGCACGGAGAACGCCACGTTGGGATCGGAGATGGGCTGCTTGCCAAGGTTGCTCGGCATCAGCTGGTTCCACGTCACATTCGGCTCCCAGAAGACGGGAACCGCCGCGTTCGCATCCCGGATGTAGGTGGTCACCTTCTCCAGTGCCGCCTGGTACTTCTTGTCGAAGTCCGAGCAGCCGAGGGGGAAGCAGCTCAGGTAGGGCGATCCCGGCCACGGTTCGTTCAGCACTTCGATGCCGAGGACCGCCGGCTTGCCGTTGACCTTCGCGGCCAGGGCGGCGAGGGCGGTGCCGAGCTTGTCGAGCACCCCGTTGGTGTTGTTCCAGACCTCGTCCCAGCCCTTGTTCATGCTCGGCATCAGGTAGTTCATCGGGAATCCGGGGTTGTTCTCGTCTGCGGCCGGCCTCGCCTCGATGGACCATGCCGGGAACCCGTTGCCGCCCCAGGGGCTGCCCAGCGAGTCCTGGTGGTTGTCCAGCAGCACGTAGATGCCGCGGGCGCCGAGCAGGTCGACCGTGCTGGCGACCCGGTTCAGGTAGGCGGTGTCGATACGATCGCGCGTTGGCATCAATGCGTCGAAGGACACGCCCAGCCGGACGGTGTTGAACCCGTGCCGGGCGAGTAGGTCGGCCTCGCCCGCCGTGATCGTGTCGGTGAGGTACGGAGGTTCCTTGTCGACGCTGTTGACTCCGTGCAGCAGCAACGCGCGGCCGTGTCCGTCGACGAGGGTGCGGCCCTCGACGCGTACCTGACTGACCGGCGTCACGGGCGGTTGGTCGGCGGTGGCGACGGCGGGCACGCACGCCATCGCGATTCCGAGTGTGGCGACGCCGATCGCCAGAAGTTTTCGCATGGATTTCCTCCAGGGCCGTCAAATGTCAAATGTGGACGTTCGTCCAGATCGCGGAGATGGTAGGGAGGCCGCCCGGGTCGCACAATGGCTTTTCGAGAATTCGGTCCGGCACTTCTATCCGGCGTTGCGTGGCTCGGGATCTGCCGATAGGCCTGTAGACATGTAGACATGCTCACCGTTTCCGCCTACGCCGCGACCAGTGCCGACGGACCGCTCGAGAAGGTCGGCATCGAGCGCAGGGATCTCGGCCCGCTCGATGTGCTCATCGAGATCAAGTACTCGGGGATCTGCCACTCCGACATCCACACCGCGCGCAACGAGTGGGGTGGCACCCACTATCCGGTGGTGCCGGGCCACGAGATCGCGGGCGTCGTCACGGCCGTTGGCTCCGAGGTCACCCGGCATCGGATAGGGGACCGCGTCGGCGTCGGTTGCTTTGTCGACTCATGCGGCGCCTGCGGCGCCTGCTCGTCCGGGGACGAGCAATACTGCACCAAACGCGTTGTGCAGACCTACAACTCGCGTATCGGTGACGGTGAGTACACGATGGGCGGGTACTCCACCCATATCGTGGTCACCGAGGGGTTCGTGCTCAGCATCCCGGACGGTCTCGCGCTCGACGTCGCCGCGCCGCTGCTCTGCGCTGGCATCACGCTGTACTCGCCGCTGCGGCACTGGGGTGCGGGCCCGGGCAAGCAGGTCGCGATCATCGGCATGGGCGGGCTCGGACACGTCGGGGTGAAGATCGCCGCCGCCCTCGGTGCGGAGGTGACCGTGCTGAGCCAGACGCTGAGCAAGCAGGACGACGGCCTGCGCTTCGGTGCCCACCACTATTACGCGACGAGTGACCCGGCGACCTTCAAGGCGCTGCGGTCGCGGTTCGACCTGATCCTCAACACCGTCTCGGTGAACCTCGACATGGACCTGTACATGTCGACGCTCGCCGTCAACGGGGCGCTGGTGGAGCTCGGTCTGCCCGAGAAGCCGATCCGGGTCAGCGGATTCTCGCTCGCGGCGAACCGGCGCAGTCTGGCCGGATCGATGGTCGGCGGGATCGCCGAGACGCAGGAGATGCTGAACTTCTGCGCCGAGCACGGGATCGGCGCTGAGATCGAGGTGATCTCCGCGGACCGGATCAACGAGGCCTACGACCGGGTGGTGGCCAGCAATGTGCGCTACCGCTTCGTGATCGACGCCGGGACCTTCTGACGCGGGTCCGCCTCGGTTAAGTCGGTTCGCTGCTGCGCGGTCCGCCGCACCAGTCGCACGAGATCGCCTGCGGGCCCGTCGAGTTGACGGGGAGGGCGCCACACGGCCCGGAGGGTACGGCCGAGTTCGAGGCCGTCGACGTGGATCACCCGCAGCTCACCGGATCTCACCTGCTCCTCGACCGCGAGCGTGCTCAGGACGGCGGGACCCACCCCGCCGAGCACGCTCGTCCGGATGGCGGCGGCACTGCCCAGTTCGAGGATGGGCGACGCGCGCTCGTACTCCTGTAGGGCCAGGTCGAGCGTGGTTCTCGTGCCCGAGCCGGGCTCGCGGACCAGGAGCGAGGTGGCGGCGAGCTCGGCGATGGTCAGTGGCCGACGCCTGCGGGCCCATGGATGGTCGGGGGGGACGACCACGACCAGCTGATCGCGCGCGACGGTGATGCTGTGCAGCGAGGACGGGACCGAGGGGGATTCGACGAACCCGACATCGCAGGTGCCATCGGTGACGCAGTCGAACACCTGGGCCGAGTTACGGACCTGCAGATGGATCGTCACATCGGGATTCAAGCCCCGAAACCGGCCCAGCCAGCCCGGCATCAGGTGCTCGGCAACGGTCATGCTGGCGCCGATGGTCAGCTCCGCCGAGCGCTCGGCGCGCATCCCCTCGGCCACGTCGAGCATTTGGCTTGCATCCGCGAGGACCTGACGTGCCCAGTGCGCGATGACCGTCCCCTGGGGCGTCAGCGTCGAACCGGTCGGCTTGCGCTGCAGCAGGGGCATTCCGAACTGTCGCTCGAGTTGCTTCATGGAGCGGCTGGCGTTCGGCTGCGCGATGCCGGCGATCCGGCTGGCGGCGCTGAGGCTCCCGTGGTCGTCGACACCGACGAGCAGTTCGAGGACGCCCATCTCGGGCCAACGTCGGGGCATACGCGCATGGTATGCCCATTGGGATTGCTATATCACAGAGATATGAGGTGTTGGCGGATTGACGGCTACCGTACTTAGCTCGGGTAACGGACAGTCGATTCATGAGCAGAGAACTGAGCGGGTCGAATCTCGTTCGCGACCGGGCCGCAGCGGATACGCCGCCCGTGCGGCCGGGCAACGAGCTGACCGAGGTCCTTCCCGGCATCGCGCTCAGCGTCGTCGGCACGCTGGTCGCGATGGGGGTCGGGCGGCTGGTGCCAACGGTGAGCCCGATGCTGATCGCGATCGTGGCCGGGGCGCTGGTGGCGAACCTGTTCACGATCGCGCCGAGGTTTCGCCCTGGGTTGGCCTTCTCGTCCAAGCGCCTGCTCCGGGTTGGCATCGCGCTGCTCGGGCTGCAGCTCATGTTCAGCGACATCCTCGGGCTCGGCTGGGGCGTCATCGCGGTTGTCGTCGCGATCGTGTGCCTCGGCATGGCCGGGACGATGTACGCGGGCAAGCTGCTCGGATTGTCGTGGACCCAGCGGGTGCTGATCGCCTGCGGATTCTCGATCTGCGGCGCGGCGGCGGTCGCTGCCGCGGACGGGGTCGTCGACGCCCGCGAGGAGGAACTGCTCACCGCGGTCGCCCTCGTGGTCATCTTCGGCACCCTGATGATCCCGGCGATCCCGCTGCTGTCCAGCGCAATGGGGCTCAGCGACCGGGCGGCTGGGATGTGGGCGGGGGGTGCCATCCACGAGGTCGCGCAGGTGGTTGCAGCCGGAGGGGCGATCGGAGGCGCCGCGCTGGCCGTCGCAACCGTCGTCAAGCTCGCCCGGGTGCTGATGCTCGCCCCGGTGATGGCCTACCTGAGCGTGCGCAGCAGGCGCAGGCCTGCCGGTGCCGCCGAGTCGGCGCAGCGTCCACCACTGGTGCCGCTGTTCGTGCTGGCCTTCATCGCCTGCGTCGGCCTCCGGTCGACCGGATTGTTGCCCGGTTCCGTCCTGGCCGTTGCCGGGCTGGCACAGACGGCGCTGCTCACCGCTGCGATGTTCGCACTCGGCGCCGGGGTGCGCCTTGCGGTCATCCGCGAGGTCGGCCCCCGTCCCTTCGTGCTGGCGAGCGTGTCGACCGTCTGGGTGGCGTCGATCGCGCTGGTGGGTGTCCTGCTGGTGAGCTGACGCCGGGACCACCCCTGGTCGTCGTCCCGATCGAGCGCCATACTCGGTGCATGCCCGGGTGCGTTCGCTGCGGTGGCGGGTGCCCGGGGAGATCCGGGCGCAGCAGGCGAGCGCAGAAGGAGTCGGGCCATGTCTAGGCAACTCGAGGGTCACCGGGTGGCGATCCTGGCGACAGACGGGGTCGAACAGGACGAGCTGATCGAGCCGCGGCGCGCGGTCGAGGAGGCGGGTGCCGCGGTGACGCTGATCTCCCTCGAGCCGGGGGAGATCCAGGCGTTCCGCGGAGACGTGCAGCCGGCCGACCGGTTTCCGGTCGATCTGGTGGTCTCGCGCGCGAGCGTCGACGATTTCGACGGCCTGATCCTGCCCGGCGGCACGATGAACCCGGACCGGCTCCGGGTCGACGACCACGCGGTCGCGTTCGTGCGGCACTTCGTGCACGTGGGCAAGCCGGTCGGCGCGATCGGACACGGTCCGTGGATGTTGCTCGATGCGGACGTGGTCGGCGGTCGGACCCTGACCAGCTGGCCGAGCCTGCGCACCGACATCATCAACGCGGGCGGCAGCCACGTGAACGAGAAGGTCGTGGTGGATCGGAACCTGATCACCAGCCGCGGACCGGCGGACCTGCACTGGTTCTGCGCTGCGATCGTCGGCAAGTTCACCCAGATGCCGCAACCGGTCGAGCGCTTCTGACGCCTTGTCGAGGCTCGAGCACCGGGCGTAGCGTCGAACACAAAGGTCGATCCTCGAGTCGAGGAGGAGTGAGCATGTTCCAGAATCTGTTCGCCGACATGAGGCTGAATATGTTCTCTGATCAGCTGCGACAGTTCCCGGGGCGGGTGCGTCGATTCCCCGAGAAACTGAGCCTGTTCTCCGAGTGGATCGGCTACGCCCTCGGACTCGTCGCCCTCCTCACGTTCGCGCTGAGCGTGGTCGCGGCGGCATCGGGCTTCATGGGCTGGGCGATCGTGGCGGCCCTGGTCTGCGTTGGTTGTGTGCTGATCGGTTCGAGCATCGTCAGCAGCGCCGTCGTCCACGATCGACGAGTGCACCAGCACACCCCCCGGTTCCCGCTGCCCGGCGGCGACCGCTGGCCCGTGCGATGACGACAAAGGGGACGCCACCGGTCGAGAGGAGTCAGCGATGAGTCTGAACATTTTCGCCGGGTGGGTCGGCTTCGGCGGCGTCCTGCTCACCGCGCTCACCCTGGGGATGTTCCTGGTGGCGGCGGGGTCCGGGCACCCCGGCTGGGCCATCGTCGCGGGGTCGGCACTGGTGCTCGTGATCACGACGGCCGTCGTCGTGGTCGGCGGCACCATTCATCACGATCACAAGCTGGGCCGGGACACGCCGCACTTCCCTTAGAACTCGGCGAGCCCCTAGGACTCGGCGAGCCGGGCCTTCTCCACCTCGATGTCGAAATCGGCCGGTGGCCAGTCCAGGTCGAGCTTCTCCAGTGCGTCGATGAGCAGTTCGGTGACGGCCAGCCTGCTGTACCACTTACGGTCGCAGGGCACCACGTGCCAGGGCGCGTGGTCGGTGGAGGTCCGGTCGAGCATGGCCTGGTACGCCTTCTGGTACTCCGGCCAGTAGCCGCGCTCGGTGATGTCGCCGGGGTTGAACTTCCAGTACTTGTCGGGCCGCTCGAGCCGTTCCGCCAGGCGGGCCTTCTGCTCGTCCAGCGACACGAACATCGCCACCTTGACGATCGTCGTACCGGATTCGACCAGTTCCCGCTCGAACGTGTTGATCTCCTCGTAGCGCGGCTCCCACACATCCGGTGGCACCAGGTTGTGCACCCGCACCACCAGCACGTCCTCGTAGTGGGACCGGTCGAAGACGCCGAGCTGTCCCTTCCTCGGCAGGGCCTTGCGGATACGCCACAGGTAGTCGTGGCGCTTCTCCTCGGCGGTCGGGACGCCGAAGGAGGCGTGGTCGACGCCCTGCGGGTCCACGTGGCCGATCACATGCCGGAGCATTCCGCCCTTGCCCGCGGTGTCCATGCCCTGCAGCACCAGCAGCACCGAGCGGGTCTCGCCGGACCGCCCGTTGGCGTACAGCAGCTCCTGGAGGGCGGACAGTCGGGCGCCGCGTTCCTCGAGCAATCGCTCTCCGAGCGCCTTGTCGCCGACGAAGCCGGGGGTGCCCTTGGTCTGGATGTCGGCAACGCGGGTGTCCGGCGTCGCCCGCAGCGCCTCGACCGCGGGGATCTCCCAGTTGTCGACTGGATTCTTCGGAAGCTTGGCCATGTCGTGACTGTAGTCACGGCGCGGCGGGATCGGGCCGCTCTGCCTGCGGCGTTTCGGCCCGCGATGCCATGGTGAGCGCCGTCACGCCTGATTAGCATGACGGTAGGTACCGGATAGTCGAGGTCGGACATGGCATCACATACGGCGGACACACGCGGCGGTGCGGCCAGGGCGCCGCACCGGTCCCGGGTGCTCATCATCGGCGCGGGCTTCTCCGGGATGGGCATGGCGATCCAGCTGCTCACGGCGGGCCGCCCGGACTTCGTCATCCTGGAGAAGGCCGATGAGGTCGGCGGCACCTGGCGGGAGAACACCTATCCCGGCTGCGCCTGCGACGTGCCGTCGCACATGTACTCGTTTTCCTTCGAGCCGAACCCCGGCTGGTCCGAGCTGTGGTCCGGACAGGAGGAGATCTTCGCCTACCTCCGTGGTCTCGCCGACAAGTACCGGCTGCGGGCCAAGATCCACTTCGGTCGCACCGTCAACGGCGGGTACTGGGACGAGACCGAGAACCGCTGGCACGTCCGGACCGAGGAGGGCGACGAATACGTCGCGCAGTACCTCGTCGCAGGTGTCGGCGCGCTGCACGTCCCGAACGTCCCCGACCTGCCAGGGATGGCGGACTTCGGCGGTGTCGCGTTCCACTCCGCCCGGTGGGACCACGGCTACGACCTCGCAGGCAAGCGGGTGGCGGTGATCGGCACCGGCGCCAGCGCCGTCCAGTTCGTGCCCGAGATCGTCGACGCGGTGGCCGACCTGCAGCTCTATCAGCGCACCCCGGCGTGGGTGGTGCCCCGTAAGAACCTCTCGATCGGCACGCGGATGCGCCGGGTCTTCGGCCTGGTGCCGCCGGTCCGGAGGGCATTCCGCGACGGCATCTACTGGGTGTCCGAAGCGCTGGCGATCGGACTCAACGGCCACTCGAATCTGATGCGGCCTCTGGAGCGGATCGCGAAGAAGAACATCGCGCGCAGCATCGCCGATCCGGCGCTGCAACGGAAGCTCACGCCCGACTACCGGATCGGGTGCAAGCGCATCCTGGGGTCAAGCGACTACTACCCGGCGCTGGCCAAGCCCAACGTCGAGATCATCACCGAGGGCATCGAGCGGGTCACCGGGTCGGGCATCGTGGCAAGGGATGGCCGGGTTCGCGAGGCGGACGCCATCATCTTCGCGACCGGCTTCCACGTGACCGACGGGTTCGACAGCGTGAACCTCGCAGGCGTCGGCGGGCGGGAACTGGTGCCGTACTGGAACGAGCACGGCATCCAGACGCATCTGGGGATCACCGTGGCGGGCTACCCGAACGCCTTCTTCCTGCTCGGCCCCAACACCGCCCTCGGGCACAACTCGGTGGTGTTCATGATCGAGCAGCAGATCCGCTACGTGCTGGCGGCGATGGCGCTCGTCGACCGCAGCGGCGCGGAGGCGATCGCGGTGCGGCCGGAGGTGCAGGATCGGTTCAACGTGGACATCCAGGCCAAGCTGTCCAAGGGAGTGTGGACCAACGGCGGCTGCGTCAGCTGGTACCTCGACGCCAAGGGGGTCAACCGCACCATCTGGCCCGGGTTCACCTGGCAGTACTGGCTGCGCACCCGCAGGCTCGACCCGTCCGATTTCGAGTTGGTCGGGACCGCCGCTGAGGTCGTCGAGACCACCGGCTGAGGTCCGGCGGTTGGTAATATCCTGATCATGGATCGGTAACCAACCGATCCGGAAATGCGCCCGCCGATGCGGGCGCATTGTCGTGCGTTCCCGAGTCCGCGATGCCGAAGGAGCCAGGCTTGCCGTCGACGCCCAGCGAAGCGGAGCCGCTCGTCGCGGTGCTCGAGGAGGCGCCCGCTCGGCGTGGACGGCCGCCGCAGCCGGGGTTGTCCGAGTCCAGGCGCGATCAGATCGTGTCGTCGGCGATCGAGGAGTTCGCCGAGCGTGGCTACGACGCGACGACCGCCGCGCAGGTGGCCAAGCGCGCGGGCGTCGGCCTCGGCACCGTGTACCGGTACTTCGACAGCAAGCGCGAGATCCTCGACCAGGTGATGGACCGCTGCCTGCGGGAACTGATCGATGTCGTCGACGCGCCCGCGTTGCTGGAGCCACCCGAGACGCTGGAATCGCTGATCGACCGGATTCGGACCCTCGCCGACGCGCTGTTCGGGTTGGTCGAGGACTCCCCGAACGTCCTCAAGCTCCTGATGGTCGAGGCCAGCGCGATCGAGGACGAGTTCGGCCGCCGGGTGATGCGGGGCGAGCAGGTGTTGGCCGGGCTGGTCGCGGAGGTACTCGAGCACGGGATACTGGGCGGCTGGCTGCGCAAGGACCTCGACACGAACGCGGTCGGTCACTCCATCATCGCCATGACCTGGCCCGGTCTGCTGCGCGGATTGCGCGTGGGCCAGTGCGCCGCGGACCGGGCGCGGTACACCGACACGATCGTCGCGCTGGTGTCGTTCGGCCTGTGCCGGCCGGGTGCGGACGGGCAGGCGAGGTGACCGACGGCGTCGGTGCCGACGACAGGGCCGCGGGCGGGCGCAGTGCGGAGCGACGCCGCGAGCTGATCCGTGCGGCCGCGCAGGTGTTCGTGGCGGATGGCTACGCGAACTGCGGTGTCGCCGACATCGTGGCCGCGCTCGGCGTCGGCCACGGCACCTTCTACAACTACTTCACCAGCAAGCGAGACGTGCTCGACGCGGTGGTGGACCGCGGTTTCGAACTGATCAGGGAGCGGATCGTCGACGACGCGCTCGGGCGGTCGGCGGACCTCGACGAGTTCTTCGACCGGTACCGGCGCATCGTCGATCGGCTGCACGAGCTGGTACGGCAGGAACCGGAACTTATCCGCTTCGTGGTGTTCGAGGCGCCGTCGATCGATCCGGTGCTGATCGACCGGTTGCTCGGGGTGTTCGGGCAGTTCGGCGACGTCGCCGCGGAGTTCCTCGCGTCCGGGGTGCGCCGCGGAGACCTGCCCGGTGCCGTCGACCTCGAGGTGGCGGGCGAGGCGATCGGCTCGATCCTGCTCGCCTCCGCGGTGTTCCCGCTGCACGGGCCCGCGACGGCAGAGGATCTGGCGGCGCCGCTCGTCGATTTCCTGCGCTCGGGCATCGGCGGGCCGGTCGGGGCCGAGCACTAGGCCGCGAGTTCCTCGCGCCGACTTCCGGACGTGACAAGGCCTGTTCCCGGCCGCGGTGGCCGGGAACAGACCTGTCATCGGGTGCCGGTTGTCAGGAGCCGAAGAGAGAGCCGACGCTGCCGCTGGAGCCGTCGCCGCCGGACCCGAGATAGCTGACGACGATCCCGGGGCCCTTGGTGTAGTAGCCGCCGGATCCGAGGGAGCCGTTGTAGTCCATGCCGGTGGTCAGGGTGTTGCCGCGGGAGCAGTCGTCACCGACCTTGTAGCTGACGCTGAAGACGGGGGAGGACCCGGGCTGGTTCCGGACGATCCAGTCGTTGGGGGCGAAGTCGACGCTGACGAGCGGGTCGCGGCCGGGCACCGAGCCGTCGTCGACCTGCGGGTCGAGCGGGGTGTTGTTCATCTTGGCGGAGCCGGGGACGTACTTCAGGCAGGCCGCGTGCCGGTCCTTGATGTTGTAGAGGTGTTCCTCGGTGGAGTTGGTGCGTTCGAACTTCGTGGTGATCGTGATGATCTCGCCCGGGTTGGGGGTGGAGTTGGTGACGGTGCGGGTGAAGTGGGAGTAGTAGTCGTCCCAGGCGACCGTCGCCGGGGCGGCGCCTGCGACGCCGGAGCCGAGGAGGGACAGTACTCCGAGCGCGGCGGTGGTCGCCGCGCCGACGGCGACGCCGCGCCGGGTGGTTCGAGGGGCCATGGTGATGTCCTTGTGGTCGGTGTGTGGGGTCGGGCTCCGGCGCCGTGTTGGCGTGGCACCGCAGCCCGACCTCGGGTCAGCGTGTGCCGGTTGTCAGGAGCCGAAGCCGCCGAGAAGGGAGCCGAGGCTGCCGGTGTCGAGGCTGCCGGTGCCGCCGTCACCGCCACCGTCGCCGGGTGCGACGGTGACCGCGGCGAAGCCGGTGGAGGCGTTGACGGCGCCGTTGCCGGAGTATTCGGCGGTGATCGCGCGTTCTCCTGCCGTGTTGGGGGTCCACTGCAGGGTGGCGGTGCCGTCGGCGCCGACCGGGGCGGTCCCGATCGTGGAATCGCCGTCCTTGAACTTGACGGTGCCACCGGCGGCCGCGGGGTCGACCTTGGCGGTGAGGGTGGTGGCCTTGCCGACGGTGGCTCCGGTGACCGGGTTGACGGTGGTGGTCGACACCGTGTTCGCACCGACGGTGACCGAGGGGCCCTTGGTGCCGTAGTTGCCGCTGCCGAGTGATCCGCCGTAGTCCATGCCTGTGTTCAGAGCGGTGCCGCGGGCGCAGTCGGTGCCGACCTTGTAGCGGACGCTGAACGTGGGGGATCGGTGGAAGCCGGGGCGGTTCTGGACGACCCAGTCGGTGATGCCCCAGGAGGCGCGGACGTAGCCGGTGCCGTTGCCCTCGTCGACCTGGACCTCGGGGTCGAGGACGGGGTACTCGTTCTCGCCGATCATCTTGGCCGAGCCGGGGACGTAGGTCAGGCAGGACGGATGCCGGTCCTTGACGTTGTAGATGAACTCGTCGACCCAGCTCGTCCGCTCGAACTTGGTTGTGACCGTGATGGTTTCGCCCGCGTTGGGGGTGGTGTTGCTGACGGTGCGGGTGAAGTGGGAGCTGCCGTCGTCCCAGGCGATCGATCCGGGGGCGGCGACGGCGGTGCCTGCGCCGAGGAAGGCCAGCGCGCCGAGCGCGAGGGTGGTCGCTGCGCCCGCGGCGACGCCGCGCGCGATATGTCCTGAAGTCATGGGTGATCCTTGGGTCGCTGGTGCGCGGCCGTCGACATCGAGGCCGCAGTGTGGGGACCGAGCACTCGGCGCCGCGGCGATCGCGGCGCCGAGCAGACCGGGACTAGCTGCCGTTCTGGATGACTCGGGTGATGGTGTCGCCGAGGACGTCGCTGATCGAGCCGGTGGAGCTGAGCTGGCCCTCGCTGGAGCCGAGGCCTGCGCCGTCCGTGCTGCCGAGGGCGGCCTCGCCCGCGTTCTTCTCGCGGACGGTGAAGCAGGCGTTGAGGTTGTCCCGTCGGATGCCGACGCCGACGGTGCCGCCGACGTCGATACCGCCACTGGTGATCTGGACGCCGGTCGCGGCGCCGTTCGGGACCTTGTAGGTGAACTCGGCGATCACCGAGTTGCCCGAGTTGACGAACCATCCGGTGCTGTTGACGCTCCAGCCGCCGTCGCCGGTCACCACCGGGCTGACGTCCTCGGTCTGTTGTCCCTGGAGGAAGTGGTAGGAGGTGACCTTCGCCGAGACGGGCTTGCCGAAGCCGGCCGGCGGGTAGTCGCGGATGGCGTTGACGTACGGGTTGCCGATGCCGGTGGTGCCGACCTCGATCTTGTAGGTGACGTTGGTGCCTGCGGCGGCTTCCTTGACGGTGACGCTCTTGTCGTAGGTGTGGGTCACCCACACCGTGCTGGCGTCGTTCTTGGTGGTGTGGCTCGACTGGTTGCAGGTCGGGGCGGCGTTCGCGACACCGGCGCCTGCCATCAGCAGGCCGGCGGGAAGGGCGGTGGCGGCCGCGAGGGCGGCGACGCGGCGGACGGTGTTCGAAGACATGTTCTCCTACTTCTCGCTGATGCGGTCATGACTGGGTGGTGGCCTCGTACCGTGCCCGGCACGGGGCTTGTCCCGGCGTCGCAGTCACCTGGGCCCACGCCGGGAATTGCACACCGTCAGCTCAGCGATTTCGCGAAGTTCGCGATCGAGATGGCGCTTCCGATTGCACCGAGGACCGTGAGGATGGTTCCCATCGACTTCTCCTTGAATACGGCTCACTGAATTGACGCGGTCGCAACCAGGATGCGGTTGCGACCGTGACAATTTCTACCACGTCGATCATTGTTGCCGCGGTGGAACGTCAAACAAATCAGGCGAGATTCGACTCACTTAGTCGAGAGCTCATCGGAGCTCGCGCAGCTGACGTGTTTGCGCTGTTTTCTTGATGTGGAGATGGCGCCATCGACATTCCCTGGACCTTACATCTGTCCAGTTCAAGACCATTTTCTCTTGATTCTTGCGGCCGGAACTCTTGACTGGGGTTGATTTCCGGTGTCGGCGGTGCGGCTCATCAGATAAAGGCGGCCCAGGCATTGTTTTCGGTGCCGGTTCCGGAATTCATCCAGTGTTCTCACGACCGTTGATTTCGGCGGATCGAACTTTTCTGTGAAGGGAGATCGCGGACGGCGTTTTCCCGCGAGAGTGAGAAATCTGGCAGTTTTCGTATACCGGTTTCCATACGGCGGGTTTCAGTGCTGGGTCACGCGATACGCCCCCGTGGTGTTCCCGGTCAGTCGCCACCCGCCGTCGACCTGGGTCAGGTCGAGATCTGCGACTCCGCTGGTGTCGAGGTCGGGTCGTTCGGCGCCCGGATACCAGGCTTCGAGGCGTCCGGTGCCGGTGCCTGCGAACCCGTTCGAGGTCACCTCGGCAAGAGCGCCGGGGGCGGCCCGAGGGTAGGCGCGCGAGAGTGGGCGGGCGAAGCCGTCGACCAGGCCGAGCTGCAGGCCCGAGGGGCAGTCGATCTTGTTCAGGTTGCCCTGTGGTTTGTGGGTGTTGCCGTCGCGGACGGCGTGCGGATCGCCGCAGGCCTGGGTCCAGGACCACCAGGCCCCGCCGATCCGGTGTTCGTTCATCGCATCGACGAAGCGGTCGACCTGGTCGGCGTCGTCGCTCGGGTCGCCGAACCAGCCCCACTCGCCGGTCCACAGCGGGGCCCCGTACCGCGCGGCACCGTCGAGCGCGAGCCGGAAGCCGTCCTCGATCGACGGGATGTCGCTGCTGACGTTGATCGAGCCGCTGTAGAGGTGGGGCGCGAACACTACGAGCGGATCGTCGAGGTACCGCGGAGGCGGCAGCGCGTCGACGCCGAATGCGGACCAGATCGCGCTCGGTTCGAAGAACACCAGGTGTGGGAAAGCGCCCTGCTCGGCCTGCCGGATCGCCGCGACCGCGCGCTGGTAGTACCGGCCGATCTGGTCGGCGGCGGTGACGGGGTCCCGCAGCCCGGGGTTGGGCTCGTTGAGCAGGTCGTAGCCGGCGACCGCGGGTTCGTCCGCGAACCGGGCGGCCAGTCGCGCCCAGGTGTCGACGAGGTGGCCCTGGATGCCCTTGGTGTCGTCGTAGAAGTTCTGGAACGAGCGGGCGACGGCGGGCGAGGTCTCGCGGATCCCGCCGAGGGTGCAGGTGCTCCAGCCGTCGGTGAGGGTCGCCCAGGCCGGGGCGCCGTCCCATCCGACGCCGGGCTTGAGCGGCGACGGGCAGGCCACGTCCTCGGGCGTGCCAACCGCCTTGCCCCAGGCGTCCTGGTGCATGTCGAGCACGGTGTAGATGCCGTGGTCCGCGGCATCGCGCACGGCCTCGCGAATCCGGGCCACGTAGGCCTCGTCGAACGCGCCCGGGGTGGGTTCGAGGGCGGACCAGGCCACGGTCAGCCGCGCGACGCTGAAGCCGAGCGACGCCATCCGGGTGAAGTCGGCGCGTTCGAGCGGCGCGGTGGCGGGGAGCGAAGGGTCGTTCTTGGCGTAGTCGTTGAGCTGGTTGACGTTCGTCCCGCGCAGCAGGACGGTCCGCCCTGTCACGTCGGTGATGGTGCCGTCAGTCACCGTCAAGCGGGGGAGTGTCCATTCGCTCGCGGGTGCGGCGGCGGACTGCGCGGGCACCTGCAGTGCCGCGGCGAGGGCGACGATCGCGGGCGCCGTCACGATGCGCAGGAGAGCGCGACCGCGTGACCAGCTCATCCTTCACCCTCCATCGTGCGACATTTGCACGTCCAAGGAATCCTAGGGGCGGTGCGCGCCGGACGGTAACAACCGTTTTCGGTGAATCGACAAGCTGCGCTTGTCAGTACGGGATGAACGTCGGCATCGTGCGGTCATCGAAGTCCGGCTCGCTCAGCCTCGCGACGAGGTCCGGGCGCGCATCGCGTACTCGGAGGGCGGTGTCGATGAACGAGCGGACCAACGCCGAGTCGGTGTCGCGGTGACGGGCCACCATGATCTCGTTGGGGGCGGCATCGAGGATCGGCGCCAGCGTCACCCCGGGGTAGGGCACCCACCGGGCGGCGGCGGTCGTCACGACGATTCCGACACCGGCCGCGACCTTCTGGTATTCCTCCAGCAGCGTGGTCGAGCGGGAGACCACCGGCGCGGGCGTCCCATCTCGATGCTCATCGAGTTCCCAGTACGCGTTCCATGCCGGATCGGTGCAGGCCGCACCGAGCAGGGGCTCGCAGAGGAGCTCGCTCGCGCGAACCGCGGCGCGATCGGCGAGCGCGTGGTCGGTCGGGAGTGCCACCATGAGTGGCTCGCTGAACAGGTGGACGAAATCGATGCCGTCGGTGGAGATCGGGCTCCGCACGAACGCCACGTCCACCGACCGGTCGTTCAGCCCGGCCGAGGGGTCGTCGTAGTTGAACTGACGCATCTCGATCGTCACCCCTGGGTGCCGATCGCGGAACGTGGAGAGGATCGGCTCGGTCAGGATCAGAGCCGCGCCCTCGCCGAACCCCAGCACCAGGCGCTCGTTCTCGCGGCGTTGCAGCGAGCGAGCGCGCTCAGCCGCGGCATCCATCGCCGTCAGCGTCGCGGACGCGTCCTCGAGGAACGCGGCTCCGGCCGCGGTCAGGGTCACGCTGCGCGTGGTGCGGGTCAGCAGTGCCACGCCCAGGCTCTGTTCCAGTTGCTTGATCTGCGCGCTCAGTGCCTGCTGTGCGATGTGCAGCTTCTCTGCGGCGCGGGTGAAGCTCAGCTCCTCGGCGACAGCGACGAAATAGCGAAGTTGGCGGGTCTGTAGCTCCATGGCGCAAGAGTGTAGGTCGGCGGGCCGGGGAGCACCTGCGAACAGTCAGACCAGGCCTTCGGTGTCCTCCATTGCGGCGAACGGTCGACCCGACCTGCCCTCGATCATGTGGCTGCCCCAGAGATCGATCGAGGACACCGTCGCGACGCCCGAGCCCTCGGGGGTCTCGATCTCCAACTCGGCGCCGGGTCCGACCGTCACGCCGTCGGGCATCGACTCCGCGAGCTTGCGGACCCGGCCCTGCCAGAGATAGCGACCGCTGATCGGCTCGAAATGGCCGACCAGCTGGACCTCGAGCGCGAGGGTGGGGTGCGCGCCGACGGTGACCAGTGCCCTGCCGGAGTAGCCGTCCGGTTCGTCGTGGTCCTCGCCGGTGCCGGCACTGAAGTCGCTCACCCCACCAGGTTACCTGTTACTTCAGGTAACACAAGACCGTGTCAGAGGCCCTCGGTGGTGTCCCCGCGGAGCAGCGGGTGCGGATTGGCGTTGAAGCGGGCGGGGGAGCCGGCGACCTCCGCGATTCCGGTGATCCCGCCCCAGGTCATCATCGTCAGGTAGTCGATCAGGTTCTCGGCGGTCATCGACTTGTTGGAGATCCACCAGTGGGTGGCGAGCTGAACGGCGCCGACGATCCCGTAGGCCCACGGCAGCGACCCGCCGGAATCCATCTCCATCAGGCGCAGTCGCTCGCCGAGGACGGCGGAGAGCAGCTCGGCGATCATCCGCTCCGATTCGGCGACGACGTCGCGGTTGCCGCCCGCGCTGTTCGCCATCACGTAGAGGTAGACCTCCGGATCGGAGGCGACGGTCTCGACGTACGCGGTGATCGCCATCCGTGCCAGCTCGTACTCGTCCATGTCGCTGCCGATCGCGGCGTACATCCGCGGCGCGAGCACGGTCTCGACGTAGCGCATCATGGTGGCGCTGGTGAGGTCGTTCTTGTCGTTGAAGTACCGGTACAGGACGGTCTTGGAGACGCCGATCTCGGACGCGATCTCGTCCATGCCGATGTCGCGCCCGCGCACCCGGATGGCCGCGATGGTGCCGTCGACCAGTTCCTCACGGCGCGCGATCTTGTGTTCGCGCCACCGCCGCTTGCGGCCGTCCGGCTTCTCGGTCTTGGCCTCGGTCTCGGTCTGATCGGGGTCCTGTGCTGTTGGCACTGAGTTCTTGGGCACTGGGTTCGCCACATCCGTTCGGTTGATCTCCCTGCACAGTTTAGGCGGGGGGCAGGGCGAGGACCGACGATTGCCCCGGCGTGGCCCGGAGATTCGGCACAATGGGCCTGGTGCAGTTGCTCACCGTCGATGACGCCGCGAAGAAGCGGGACCTCCGCCGGATGAAGGCCCTCGCAACGGGGTTCCTCGTCCTGGCCACCGTGGTGTACCTGGTGTCCCGTTGGCAGGAGACCAAGGGTGCCCCGGAATGGGTCGGCTACGTGCGGGCCGCGTCCGAGGCCGGCATGGTCGGTGCGCTGGCGGACTGGTTCGCCGTGACCGCGCTGTTCCGGCACCCGCTCGGGCTGCCGATCCCGCACACCGCGATCATCAAGAAGAAGAAGGACCAGCTCGGTTCGAACCTGAGTAGCTTCGTCGGGCAGAACTTCCTCGCGCCCGACGTGGTGTCGCAGAAGGTGGAGGCCGCGCAGGTCCCGTTGCGGGTCGGCACCTGGCTGGCCGATCCTGCGCACGCGACGCGGGTGGCCGCGGAGACGGCGACGATCCTGCGCGGATTCGTCTCGGTGCTCCGCGACGAGGACGTCCAGCAGATCATCGACAGCACGATCGTCCGCAGGCTCGCCGAGCCGGCCTGGGGGCCGCCGATCGGCAAGGTGCTCGCGGAGTTGATCAAGGAGAACCGCCAGCTGCCGCTGCTCGACCTCCTCGCGGAGCGGGCCCATCAGTGGGCGCTCGGCAGCCAGGACACGATCGACCGGATCATCGATCGGGACAGCCCGGCCTGGTCGCCGAAGTTCGTCGACGCGCTGCTCGGCGAGAAGATCTACAAGGAGCTCGTGGAGTTCACCTGGAAGGTGCGCTCGAACCCGGAGCATGAGGTTCGGCTGGCCGCCAACCGCTTCCTCGTCGACTTCGCGAACGACCTGCAGAACGACCCGGCAACCATGGCCAAGGCCGAGAAGGTCAAGGCGGAGATCATGGGGCGCAAGGAGGTCACCGGTGCCGCCGAGGCGGCGTGGAAGGTGGCCAAGCGGATGATCCTCGAGTCCGTCGACGACCCGAACAGCACGTTGCGGGCCAAGACCCGCGACACCGTCATGCGGCTGGGCGAGCGGCTGCGCGACGATGCCGAACTGCGCACCAAGGTCGACGGCTGGCTCGACAGCGGGGTGCGGTACATCGCGGCGAACTACACGGAGGAGATCACCGGTGTCATCACCGACACGGTGGCGCGCTGGGACGCGGAGGAGGCCAGCCGCAAGATCGAGCTGCAGGTCGGGCGGGATCTGCAGTTCATCCGGATCAACGGCACCGTGGTCGGAGCGCTCGCCGGGTTGACCATCCACACCGTCTCGCAGCTGCTGTTCACCTGACCGTAGCCCGCTGCTAACAAGGGTGCTTGCAATAGTTAGCACGCTCCCGTACCGTGGGAATCACCCACCAGGTAGGGAGTGTGATGTCCGACGAAATGCCAACCGGCGACAGTGCCGGTGACGTGGCCGCCAGGGTGGTCAGCTCCGCGGCGCAGGACATCGGCAGCTTCATCAAGTCGCAGCGGGAAGCCGCGCAGGTGTCGTTGCGGCAGCTCTCGCAGCTCGCAGGCGTCAGCAATCCCTACCTGAGTCAGATCGAGCGTGGGTTGCGCAAGCCCTCGGCAGAGGTGCTCGGGCAGATCGCGAAGGGACTCCGCGTGTCCGCGGAGGTGCTCTACATGCGGGCTGGATTTCTCGAAGATCGCCCAGCCAGTCCGGTGCGGGACGCCCTGCTCTCCGATACCTCCGTCACGGAGCGACAGAAGCAGGTCCTCCTTGAAATCTACGAATCGTTTCGGCGCGAGAACAACCCGCGTCTCGACCCCCAGCCCGAAAAGGAGAACCAAGAATGACTGAACTCAAAGGTCTCGACAGCGTGAAGACCCCGTTGTACGCCGCCGTCGGCGCGGGCGACGTGGTCGTCCAGGCCGTCGCCGACGTCGTCGCGCAGGTGCGTTCGCGCGCCACCGCCAACGGCGAGGACGCCCTCACGGTCGACGCCGCCCGCGAGCGCTTCGAGAAGCTGACCGGCGACCTCACCGAGAGTGTCGAGGGCCTCCGTGAGCGGCTGGCGGGCCTGCCGTCCGAGCTGCCCGAGGAGCTCGCCGAGCTGCGCGAGAAGTTCACCGCCGAGGAGCTGCGCAAGGTCGCCGAGGCGTACCTGAAGGTCGCGACCGACATCTACACCTCGCTCGCTGAGCGCGGCGAGGAGACCGTCGAGCGCCTCCGCAAGCAGCCCGCGGTCGAAGAGGGCATCGAGCGCGCCGAGTCGGTGCTCGGCGATGCCGCCACCCTCACCGAGGAGGCCCTCGGCACCGTGGCACGTCAGACCCGGGCCGTCGGCGAGCAGGCCGCGAAGTTCGCCGGTCGCGCCGCGGAGCGCATCAGCGACGTCGCCGACGAGGTCAGCGACGCCGTGACCGAGGCGGGCGAGAGCGTCGCCAGCCGCTTCGTCGGCGCGGGCGAGAAGGCCGAGTCCACCACCAAGACGGCCGCGGCCAAGGTCGACACGGCCGCCACCAAGGCGCCCGTGAAGAAGGCCCCGGCCAAGAAGGCTCCGGCCAAGCCCGCCGCCGCGAAGCCCGCCGCGACCGCGACCGCGGCCAAGGCTCCGGCCAAGAAGGCCCCGGCCAAGAAGGCCACCAGCTGACGATCCGCACAGCTGAATCGAGTTCGGCCCCCGCGCATCACGGTGTGCGGGGGCCGAACTCGTAGGATGGATACATGCCGACCGTCAACGGCCTCACCGGCCTGATCATGCTCGCGCTCCAGCTCGCCGCCATCGCGGCGGGCGTCTTCGCGGTCTTTCACGCGATCCGGCAGCGCACCGACGCCTTCACCGCCGTCGACAAGCTGAGCAAGCCGATCTGGCTGGGCATCCTGCTGGTGGCGCTGCTGGTGCTGCTGCTGCCCTTCGGGATGCTCTTCTGGATGATCGCGGTCGTGGCGATCTGTGTGTACCTGGTCGACGTGCGGCCGCGGGTGGACGAGGTTCAGCGCGGACCGCGCTGGTAGTCGCCGCCGCGACGGGCCGATCGCGGGGGAAATTGTCTGCGAATATCAGTTACATATAACCCTTGACAACGGTCATTCCCGCCACGCATTCTTGAGGTAAGTCGATACCGGCGCGCGTCACCGGATCCGATGCCGAGGAGTGGCGATGTCGATCATTCACGAACGCAAGGCCGTGAACAGGTCCGGATCACGCCTGGCCAGGGCTGGGGAGCGGCAGGACACGGCGAGCCGTCTGCTGGCCTCGGCGGCCAGGAAGTCCTACGACCCCCTCGTCGAGATCGACTGGGAGGCGCCCATTCCGGCGGGCCTCTACGGCATGACACCGGAATGGTCCAGCCTCTACGGCACCGACCTGTGGGATTCGATGACCGAGGACCAGCGGATCACGCTCACCATGCACGAGGCCGCGAGCGTCGCGGGCACCGGGATCTGGTTCGAGATGATCCTCATGCAGATGCTGGTGCGCGACATCTACTCGCACGACCCGTCCGAGCCGCACGTGCAGTTCGCGCTCACCGAGATCGCCGACGAGTGCAGGCACTCGACGATGTTCGCGAGGTCGGCGCAGCGCTTCGGCGTCCCGTCGTACCGGCCCAAGCGGTGGATCCGCGAGTCGGCGCGCGCCTTCAAGGCGACGGCCACCGGCTCGCTCGCCTACGGCGGCACGTTGTTCGCCGAGGAGATCCTCGACATGATGCAGCGCGACTTCATGAAGGACGAGCGGGTACAGCCGATCACCAGGACGGTGAGCAAGATCCACGTCCTCGAGGAGGCGCGGCACATCAAGTTCGCCCGCGAGGAAACCGTCAGGCGCGTCGACGGCATCTCGCGGTTCACCAGGGCGCGGATCCGGTTGCTGCTCGGCGTGACCGCCTACTTCATCGTCACCAGCCTGGTCAACGACAAGGTGTACGAGGCCGCGGGGCTGGACCCCAAGCGAGCCCGCGCCGCGGCGAAGGCCAACAAGCACTACCACGACATGCTCCGCGAGGGCAGCGCGAAGACCGTCGAATTCCTGAGCGAGGTCGGGTTGGTCGGCGGGCCGTCGAAGCTCCTGCTGCGCAGGGCGCACATCATCTAGCCCCGCCGAGACCCGGCGCACGGCGCGCTGTCCCGGGGCGCCGGCGGTTTCCCCAATCGAGAACACACAAGAGACCACGGAGGTGGACAGGTGACGGCACAGTCACGGGGTTCGAAGCGACGGATCCTCGTCGGAGCGGCGGCCGGAGCGGCGATCATCGGGGTCGGCGCGGCCGTGCGCTCCCGGCGGACCAGGTCGCGCGCATCGTTCGTGGCAGAGCCGAACCCCGCGCTGAGCGATCCCGTGCACCGGCCCGAGACCATCACCGCGACCTCGGCGGACGGGCACCCGATCCACGTGGTCGCCTACGGCGATCCCGAGGCGCAGCCCATCGTGCTCAGCCACGGCTGGACCTGCTCGACCGCCTTCTGGTACCCGCAGATCAACGCGCTCGCCGACGACTTCCGCGTCATCACCTACGACCAGCGCGGGCACGGGCGCACCGAGCTCGGCCACAATCCGCTCAGCACCGACCTGCTGGCCGACGACCTGGCCGCGGTGCTCGACGCCGCCGTGACCGGCGACAAGAAGGCCGTCGTGGTCGGCCACAGCATGGGTGGCATGAGCATCATGTCGTGGGCAGGCAGGTACCCGGAGCAGGTGCGGGCGAAGGCAAGCGCGGTGATGCTGGCCAGCACAGCCACCGACAGCCTGGTCGCCGAGTCCACGCTGATCCCGCTCTCGCAGCGGCTGCCGACGATCCCGCCGCCGGTTGGCCGGGTGCTGCTCGGCTGGCGAAACTCGGTGCGGGTCGACACGCCCGCCACCCGTCGCGTCATCCAGTACGCGGCGATGGCGCCCGGGTCAACGCGCGAGGAGGTCGAGTTCTGCACCCGCATCGTGCTCGACTGCCACGGCCGCACCCGCGGCGGCTGGGGTGCCGCGCTGAGCATGCTCGATATCCGGACCGCGCTGGAGAACCTGACGGTGCCAACCACGGTGCTGGTCGGGACCGCCGATCGGCTCACTCCGCAGTCGCATTCGCGGCGGATCTCGGAGGTCCTGGACGAAGCCGGGCACCTGCAGCGGCTGATCCGGCTGCCCGCGATCGGTCACATGAGTACCGTCGAGGCCCCCGCCCCGGTCAACGACGAGATCCGACGCCTCGCCCGACTGTGAGTCCTTCTGGTCCGCAGCGGGACCAAAAGGGCTCACGGGCGCGGGGCGCCTAGCTGAAGACGACGGTCTTGCGCCCGTGCACGAGCACCCGGTCCTCCAGGTGCCAGCGCAGGCCGCGCGCGAGCACGAGCTTCTCGATGTCGCGGCCCTGGCGCACCATGTCGCGGACCTCGTCGGCGTGGTCGACCCGGATCACGTCCTGCTCGATGATCGGCCCGGCGTCCAGCTCGGCGGTCACGTAGTGGCAGGTCGCGCCGATCAGCTTCACGCCCCGCGCGAAGGCCTGGTGGTAGGGCCGGGCGCCGACGAAGGACGGCAGGAAGCTGTGGTGGATGTTGAGCGCGCGGCCCGACCAGTGCTCGCACAGCTCGGCGGGCAGCACCTGCATGAAGCGGGCCAGCACCACCGCGTGCGGATCGTGGGCGTCGACCAATTCGCGAACCCGGTGGAACGCGGGGCCGCGCTCGGCCGGATCCTTCGGGAACGGCACGTAGTGGAAGGTCAGCCCGTGCGCCTCCACTACCGGCGCCAGGTCCATGTGGTTGCCGATGACCGCGCAGATGTCCGCGGGCAGCTCGCCGCCTGCGGCACGGCCGAGCAGGTCGTGCAGGCAGTGCGCCTCCTTGCTCACCAGCAGCACCACGCGCTTGCGCTCGGACGAATCCTGCAGCGTCCATTCGGTCTCGGGGCCGAGTTCGGCGGCGACCGCGGTGAACGCCGTGCGGAGTTCGTCGATGCTCATGTCGATCGAGGAGGCGCTCACGGCCTGCCGGGTGAAGAACCAGCCACTGTCGGCGTCGGCGTGGTACGCGGCCTCGACGATGGATCCGCCGACCTCGGCGAGGAACGTGGAGATGCGGGCAACGATGCCGGTGCGGTCCGGGGTGCCCAGCGAGAGCACGAAACGACGGTCGTCTTCGGTGGCAGGCGAGCTCATGGACCCAGTGTCGCAGGTGCCGGTCAGCGGTCGACGACTGCCGTGGCCACCAGCGTGCCGAGGTCGAGCGTCTCGATGTCGCGCTCGGTCAGCAGCGCAAGGAACTCGAGCCTGATCGATTCGACGGTGCCGGGGTCGAGGCCGGCGAGGGTGCCGCGCAGCACGCTGCCCAGTACCAGTCCCCAGACCAGTTCGGGGGTCGCGGGCAGCCAGTTGGACAGCTCGTTGATCTCGACGGCGGAGGTGCCGAATCCGGTGAGCCAGTTGCTCAGGCCGTCGACGGTGTCGAGCTTGTCGAGTGGGTTGCCTCGGTTGTCGCGGGCGCCTGCGTCGAAGCCGGGCACGTGCCGGCCGACCGCGTCGAAGTAGGCCCCGACGTAGTCCTCGAGGGCGCCGCGGCGCCAGGACGTGACGCCGATCTTGCCGCCAGGGCGGACCAGGTTCACCAGCCGGTTCACCGACTCGTCCATGTGCGGGAGGAAGAACACCCCGTAGGAGCTGGCCAGCGCGTCGTAGCCTGCCTCGGGGACCGTGCTCGGCGGCTCCCATTCGGTGGCGTCGGCGTGCACGAAGTCGATGTTGTGCATGGCGCGGTCGGACGCGAGCAGCCTGCCCTCCTCCAGCAGGTCGTCCGCGAGGTCGACGGCGTGCACCAGGCCGTCCGGCCCGACCGCGGCGGCCGCGGGCAGCGCCGAGGCGCCTGCGCCGCAACACACGTCGAGCACCGCGTCGCCGGGCCGCAGCCGCAACTGGAAGGTGAGCGCCTGCCCGGCCGGACCCCAGATATGCGGGGTCAGCCAGGTGAACTCAGCCGCACCGGCGTTGAACACGGCGGCAAGCTCCTCGGCGCTCATACGGACACGGTAGCCGCGGATCCGGTCACCGCGCGTTCACTCCTCGTAGAACGGCTCCGCGTAACGGAAATTCGCCCGCGAGGTCCGGGGTGTAGGCGGACAGTGGCCGGACCTGGAAGTGCGAGACCCAGTCCGGGACGCCGGGGTCGATGGCCAGCGTCGACCCCGGCACGAACCCGAACCGCGGGTAGTAGTCGAGGTGCCCGAGCAGGGCGACCAGCGGTTCGTCGAGTGCGTCGGCCGCCCCGAGGACGGCGTGCATCAGCGCGGCCCCGATCCCGTGCCCCTGGTGCTGCGGCGGTATCCCGATCGGCCCGAGGGCCAGTGCCGGGCGGCCTGTGACGGTTGCCCTGGTCAGGCAGACGTGCCCGCGGACCTCGCCGTCGATCTCGGCGACCACGGACAGCGCGGGCAGCCACGCCTCGGACGCACGCAGCCGCGCGACCAGCCCGGCCTCCATCGGTTCGTCGGCGCCGGGCGGGATCTGATCGGCGAAGGCGGCGCGGTGCACCGCCGCGATCGCGTCGACATCGGCGGGGAGTTCGCGTCGGATCAGCACCACGGCAGTGTGGCGGGCGGCGCGGTGGCGGCGCAACCGGATTCGTCGCTGTGCCAAGCTCTTCGGTATGCCTGACGCCCCGCTGACCCGAGACGTGGTCGCCCAGATGGTCGACCACACCCTGCTCAAGCCAGAGGCCACGCCCGCCGATGTCGACGCGCTGATCGCGGAGGCCCGTGACCTCGGCGTGTACGCGGTCTGTGTGTCGCCGTCGATGCTGCCGGTGCGGGCCGAGGGGCTGGCCGTCGCCGCCGTCGCGGGGTTCCCGTCGGGCAAGCACCACTCCCTGGTCAAGGGGGCGGAGGCACGGCTCGCGGTGGAGCAGGGCGCGCGCGAGATCGACATGGTGATCGATGTGGGCGCGGCGGTCGCGGGCGACTACAACGCGGTGCTCGCGGACATCCTCACCGTGCGGGAGGGGATCGGGGAGGCCACCGTGCTGAAGGTGATCCTCGAGACCGCGGCGCTATCCGACGAGGCGATCGTCGAGTGCTGCCGGGCCGCCGAGCTGGCGGGGGCGAACTTCGTCAAGACCTCGACGGGCTTCCACCCGGCGGGCGGGGCCACCGCGGCCGCGGTGCGGCTGATGGCAGGCACAGTCGGTGGCAGGCTCGGCGTCAAGGCGAGCGGCGGGATCAGGACCGCGGACGCTGCGCGGGAGATGATCGAGGCGGGCGCGACCAGGCTCGGCCTGTCCGGTACCAGGGCCGTGCTGGACGGGTTCGCGCCGGCCGGGTAGCGCGCCCGCCACCCGGCCGTCGCGAACGCGGCTCAGCTCAGCAGGGAGCAGCCGCCGCCGGTGGACTGCGCCTCCGGGGAGGCCTCCGGCATCGTGTAGGCGCCGCCTGCCATCGACATCTGCAGTCCGTCGTCGGTGATGGTCAGCGACGTCGCCGACATCCCGAGCGGGAGCGTCTGCAGGCTGGCGCCGAGCACGTCGACGATGCCGCTGACCAGGTCGGTGGGCAGACCCAGCCCGAGGACCGAGGCCTCGACGGTCTCGATGTCGACCTTTCCGTCCACGACCTGTGGCCGGACGGTCAGCTCCGCGAGCCCGATGACCTGGAACGACAGTGTGCCCCGGGTCGGGTCGGAGGTCACCCCGGAGACCAGCTGGCCGAACGGCTGGGCCTGGATGGTCGCGAGGATGCCTGCGGTGGACCAGTCCACGTCGGCGGTGGAGCTGCCGATCGTGCCGCCGGTGTCGGTCAGCTTGATGTCGTTGACCTTCGCCGTGACGTGCATGTCCTTGGCGGGGCCGAAGCTGGAGTCGTCGCTGGTGATCTTGATGTACGGGACGTTCTTGTCGACCGCCTGCAGCAGCACGGGCTTCCAGCTCAGGTCGACGTCGACCTGGGAGCCGAGCTCGCTCGAGAACTGGTCGGCCATGCACTGCTTGATGTTGTGCCGCACGAAGAGCTCGGCGGCGATCAGGGCCGCGACCAGCGCGGCGATCACGATGAGGACGATCAACAGGACGCGGTTGTTTTTCGATCCGGGGCTCGTGGACCGGTACGAAGTGTTCGCGGGGGAGGCCATTACACGGATTCTTCCCCAGAAATCTGTGGGGGATCTGAGAACGCGCTGCGAGAATTCCCTGTGATCCATGCCACAGTCGCACGTACTGTGACGTCATGGACGACGGGGTCGTGCGGCGCCATGAGGAGCGCGAGCGGGGCCTGTTCGAGTGCGCGCGCGAACAGGCCGGGTATTTCACCGCCGGACAGGCGCGCACGCTCGGCTTCTCGCCGGGGGAGATCGGCCGCGCGCTCGGCGCGGGCGCGTGGGATCGCGTCGACAGGGACCTGTTCCGGTTGTCGCCGTGGCCGCACAGTGACCTGGAGGACGTGGCGCGGCGGTGCGTCCAGTTCCATGGCGCCGTCGTCTCGCATCAGAGCGCGGCCGAGCTGTACGGGCTCGGTCACGTGCACCCGCAGTTCCTGCACGTGACCGCGAGCGCGCCCGTGCACGTCCGGACGGACCGGGTCGCGGTGCACCGCGCCGATCTCGGGCCTGCCGACTGCGAACACACCGGCGCCTTCCTGATCACCACCCCGTTGCGGACGGTGCTCGACCTGGCCGAGGGTGGCGTCTCCCAGTGGGTGCTCGACGAGGTGGTCGGCGACGCGCTGGCCATCGGCCGGCTCGATCGCGCGGCGCTGGAGGCGGGCGCGGCGGGGCAGACGGTCCGGGTCGAACGCCGGGTGGGCCGGGCGCTGGCCGCCTGGGCCTGACCCGGCCGGCCGGGTCGATCAGAACCAGGCGTCCCGCATCTCGAGCGTGGTCCGGTCGAGCGAGGCGAGCAGCGCCAGCTGCGGGCCCGTCCTTGGCAGCTCGTACCGGAAGAAGTACCGGCCTGCCTGCCGCTTGCCGTCGTAGAAGTCGCCGGTCTTGCCCTCGCAGGCGAGCATCTGCTCGAGCCAGATCCACGCGACAACCAGGTGGCCGACCGCCTCGAGATAGACCGAGCTGTTGGCCAGGGCCGCGTCGACGTCGCCCGACGCGAACAGTCCCGCGGTGACCTTGCCGACCTGGCCGAGCACCTCGTCGAGCTGCTCCGCCAGCTCCGCGAGCTCGCCGCCGGTCTCCGCGGCGTCCGCGATGGTGCGGCCGATGGACTCGCTCAGCAGCCGCAGGCTGATGCCGCCCTGCTGGGTCACCTTGCGGCCCAGCAGGTCAAGGCCCTGGATGCCGTGGGTGCCCTCGTGGATCGGGTTGAGCCGGTTGTCGCGGTAGTGCTGCTCGACGTCGTACTCGCGGGTGTAGCCGTACCCGCCGTGCACCTGGATCGCGAGGTTGTTCGCCTCGAGGCACCACTGCGACGGCCAGCTCTTCGCGATCGGGGTGAGGATGTCGAGCAGCAGCCCGATCCGGTTGCGCGCGGACTCGTTGGCCGCGATGCGCTGCTCGTCGACCATCCGCATGCAGAACATCTCCAGCGCCAGCGCGCCCTCGACGTACGACTTCTGGGCCAGCAGCATCCGCTTCACGTCGGCGTGCTCGATGATCGGGACCGGCTTGGCGCCAGGGTCTTTCGCCGCGACCGGCCTGCCCTGTTCGCGCAGCCGGGCGTAGTCGAGCGACTTGAGGTAGCCGGTGTAGCCGAGCGCGGTCGCACCGAGGCCGACACCGATCCTGGCCTCGTTCATCATGTGGAACATGTAGGACAGGCCCCGGTTGGCCTCGCCGACCAGGTACCCGACGGCGCCCGCCTGGCCGCCGGGGGTGTGGGTGCCGTCGCCGAAGTTCAGCACGGTGTTCGTGGTGCCGCGGTAGCCCATCTTGTGGTTCAGCCCGGCCAGCGTCACGTCGTTGCGCTCGCCGAGGCTGCCGTCGGACTCCACCAGCAGCTTGGGGACGATGAACAGCGAGATGCCCTTGGTGCCCTCGGGTGAGCCCGGAATCTTGGCCAGCACCAGGTGGACGATGTTCTCGGCCAGATCGTGCTCGCCGCCGGAGATCCACATCTTGTTGCCGAACAGGCGGTAGCTGCCGTCGGGCTGCGCCTCGGCGCGGGTCACGATGTCGCCGAGCGAGGACCCCGCCTGCGGCTCCGACAGGCACATGGTGCCGAAGAACCGGCCGGCGACGAGCGGCTTGGCGTAGGTCTCGATCTGCTCAGGGGAGCCGTGCGCGAGCAGCAGGTTCGCGTTCCCGATGGTCAGCATCGGGTAGGCGGCGGTGCCGACGTTCGCGGCCTGGAACCAGGCGAAACAGGCGCCGGTGACCGTCGCGGGGAGCTGCAGACCGCCGGCCTCGTACGCCATCCCCGCGCCCATCAGGTCCGCCTTCACGAACGCGTCGAGGGCCTGCTTGGCCTCCGGGATGATGGTGACGTGGGTGCCGTCGAAGCTCGGCTCCTGCTCGTCGCCCTTCTTGTTGTGGGTGGCGAAATGCCGGGTGGCGAGCTGCTCGCTGAGATCGAGCACCGCGTCGAAGGTGTCGCGGGAATGGTCCTGGTAGCGGGGATCGTCCGTCAGCGCCTCGACGTCGAGCCATTCGTAGAGCAGGAAGTCGAGATCTCTCCGCGACAGCAGGGTCGAACGCATTCTCACAGGTCCCTTCGCAGGTGCTTCGGTCACGACAAGGCTAGAGCGCCGGGGCGACCAGCGACCACGGGACCGTCAGCACGCAATCGCGGAGGCGCCGGCGCGGGACCTCGACGGGCACGCCCTGCTGCCGCAGCAGCTGGGCGGCGGCCCGCCAGCGCACCCTCGGACCGAACGGGGCGTGCGGGGCCGCCGTCGCCCACGCCCGGTCGGCCGACTGCAGCAGCTCGTACACCGGTTCCCCCGGCACGTTGCGGTGGATCAGGGCCTTCGGCAGCCGTTCGGCGATGTCGCTCGGCCGTTCGACGTCGAACGGGTCCCAGGCGAGGGTCAGCGACAGCGGACGGTCCGCGTCGAGCAGGACCCAGGCGCAGCGCCTGCCCAGCTCGTCGCAGGTGCCGTCGACCAGCAGTCCGCCGGGGGCCAACCCGGACTGCAGCTTGGCCCATGCGCCCGCGACGGCATCCTCGGGGTACTGGCGCAACACATTGAACGCGCGGATGAGCACCGGGTTCAGCCCGGCCAGCTCGAAGCCGCCGCGCGCGAAGCTGACGCCGTCGCGGGCCTCGACCACCCGTGCGGGATCGATCTCGAGCCCGACCACCCGGATGTCGCGGCGGACGGTGCGCAGCCGGGATGCCAGCTCGAAGGTGGTGTGGGGGCGGGCGCCGTAGCCGAGGTCGACGACGAGCGGGTCGGCGGCCGAGTGCAGCGTGTCGGCGACCGCGGCCCGGTGCATCAGCCAGCGATCGCTGCGGCGCAGCCGGTTGATGCCGGTGGTGCCGCGGGTGATGACGCCGTCCGGTTTGGTGGAACCCGGGCTCGCTCCGCGGGTTCCGCTCGGGCGGGACACGACGGTCGGTTTTACTGCTCGGCGAGCCAGTCCGCGGTGACCTGGGCTTCGGTACGGAACAGGTCGACGAGGTTGACCAGCATCAGCTGCTCGAGCTTGCCGCCGACGAAGGGGATGAACACCTTCGCCTCGGACGAGGTCCGCAGCGTGGAGCCGGTGTCGGTGCCGAACAGCGCCATGGTGCCGCTGAGGCTGCCCGGGCCAGCCGGGATGGATGCCGAGTAGGTGCCGGTGACCTCGTCGCCGAAGGCGCTGTAGTGCTCCTTGCGGGTGATCACCATGTCCTTCTTCATCACGGTCTGCGCGATGTCGGGCAGGGTGTCGCGCGGGATGACGTGGTGGAAGACGAGGTCGATGCCGTCGTCGCCGACCTCGAAGCTCTCGACGTGGTTGTCGGAGAACTTGCGGAGCTCGACCATCCGCGCTTCCCAGTAGTCCCGGTTCGTCAGGGCGGAGTACACCTTCTCGGCGGGATGGGTGTAGCGGGCGGAGTAGTCGATGCGGCGAGCCATGACCGGCAAGGGTACCGGCTCGCCGCATCGCCGGGCTCATCCGCCCGGGATCACCGCGGTCAGGCGTTCGCGGCGACCCACTCTTCGACAACTTCCTGGTCGCGGCCGAGGATGCCCAGGATCTGGTCGGCGACCATGCCCTCGATGGCGCCACCGATGAGCTTGACGTTCACGTCGACGTCGCCCTCGATGCGGAGGGTGGAGCCCTCGGGGGTGTCGACCAGGCTCGCGGTGCCGCTGGCGTTGATCGGGATGCCGGTGGCGACCGCGCTGAAGGTGCCCTCGGCCTTACCGTCGACCAGGGGGCCCCACACCTCGCCGCGCACGATCGCGACGTCGCCCTTGATGACCTTGGTGACCAGGGAGGGGAGCTGGCTGGTGTCGATGGCCTGCGCCAGCCCCACGTCGATCGTGCCCTCACCGGTGGTGAGGTGGTCGAGGGTGAGGCCCTTGTCGGCGCCGTTCTCGACGCGCTGGTTCCAGAATCGTCCGTCGACGAGCGTGCGGTGCACGATCTCGGCGGGCAGTGAGTAGTTGGCGGTGAACTCAATTCGGCGTGACATGCACCGCAATTTACATTGGTGCCACGCTTGTCACACCTGCCCCATCCGGATCAGCCGTTGGCGGCGATCCAGCCCTCGGTGAACCCGTGCTCGGCGTCGAGGAGTTCGACGACCTGCTCGGCGATGACGGCCTCGATCTTGCCGCCGATCAGCGGCAGCTTCACCTCGACCCGGCCGTCGAGCGTGATGGTGGAGCCGGTGCCCTCGGGAGCCAGGGTGAGCGTGCCGGTGACCTCGCCGGGCAGGCCCTCGACCCGTGCGCTGAAGCTGCCGGTGGCGCGCTCGCCGACCAGGGCGCCCCAGGTCTCGGTCCTGGTGATGGTCAGGTCGCCGGGGCGGACCTTGGACACGATCGGGGGCAGGTGCTCGGCCGGGATGGCCTGCGCCATCTCCACGTCGATGGTGCCCTCGCCGGTGACGGCATGGCCGAGCTCGGCCCCCTCGCCGCCCACCTCGGCCAGGCGGTCGCGCCAGTACCGCTCGCTGGTCAGGGCCCGGTGCACCCGATCGACCGGTTGAGGGTAGGACGCGGAATGCGGAATGCTGCGGGCCATGTTCGGCAGGCTACCGTTTGACCCCGTGCAGGCATTGAGTGTTATCGCGGCGGATTTCGGTGCCGAGCTGAGTGAGGGCGTGCCGCTGTCGCGGTTCACCACGCTGCGGCTCGGTGGGCCCGGACGGGCGATGCTCACCTGCCGCGACACCGACGCGCTGGTCGGCGTGGTGCGCGCGCTCGACGCGGCGGGCACCCGCACGCTCGTCCTCGGCGGCGGATCCAACCTGGTGATCGCCGACGAGGGCGTCGACGCGGTGGTGGTGCGGGTGGCCAACGACGCGATCCGGCTCGGCCGAGACTCGGTGCTGGCCGAGGCGGGCGCGGTGTGGGACGACGTCGTCGCGCGGACCGTCGAGGCCGGCCTCGGTGGCCTCGAGTGCCTGTCCGGGATCCCCGGGTCCGCCGGCGCGACGCCGGTGCAGAACGTCGGGGCCTACGGGGTGGAGGTCGGCACCCTGCTGCGGCGGGTGCAACTGCTGGACCGGGGGACCGGTGAGGTGCGCTGGGTGACGCCCGATCGGCTCGGCCTCGGCTACCGGACCAGCGTGCTCAAGCACTCGGACGCGGCGCTGGTGCTGGCTGTGGAGTTGGACCTGCGCCCCGACGGACTGAGCGAGCCCCTGCGGTACCGGGAGCTGGCGCACGCCATGGGGGCCGAGGAGGGCGAGCGCCGCCCGGCGGCCAAGGCCCGGGAGGTGGTCCTCGGGCTGCGCGCGGGCAAGGGCATGGTCCTCGACGCCGCCGATCACGACACCTGGAGCGCCGGGTCCTTCTTCACCAACCCGGTGCTCACCGGCGATCGGCTGCCGACCGTGATGGCGGCCATCGCCGCCCGGCTCGGCGACGACGTGCGGGTGCCGCAGTTCCCTGGCGACGCGGGAACCAAGCTGTCGGCAGGCTGGCTGATCGAGCGGGCCGGGTTCACCAAGGGGCACCCGGGGCCGGAGGCGGCGGCGCGGCTGTCCACCAAGCACACGCTGGCCTTGACGAACCGGGGGAGCGCGTCGACCGCGGACCTGTTGGCGCTGGCCAGAGAGGTTCGGGACGGGGTGCAGGACGCCTTCGGTGTCAGGCTCGAACCGGAGCCCGTCACCGTCGGCTGCGCGATCTGACCTGGCCTTCCGCAGGTCGAGCAGTCGGCCGAGGCGTGGGCCACATCGTCCGCGCAGGTACCGTGGCCTGCGTGGTAAACCAGCGTGTTCGGACAAGTAAGGTCCGCGGACTCTCGTCGATCGCCGTGTTGCTCGCGGCTGTCGCGATGCTCGCGGGCTGCACCATCGGCGGCGGGGACGGGAAGCCGGTGGCGGCGAGCGGACCGGTCGTGGCGGTCACCCAGGTCCCCGAGGCAGGCGCCGAGGATGTCAGCCCGACGGCGCCGGTCTCCGTGACCGCGGCGCGCGGCACGCTGCAGGGGGTCGCGCTCACCAACGAGGCGGGCAGGCCCGTGCAGGGCGTGCTGTCCCCGGACAGGACCACCTTCACGGTCTCCGAACCGCTCGGCTATGGCGCGCGCTACACCTGGTCCGGCGGTGCGGTCGGTGCCGACGGCAAGACCGTGCCGGTGCAGGGGTCGCTCACCACGGTGGCCCCGCAGTCGACGATCTCCGCGAACACGAACATCGCGGACGGTCAGCAGGTCGGTATCGCGGCCCCGATCATCCTCAAGTTCAGCGACCACGTCGAGGACAAGGCGGCGGTGGAGAAGGCACTCACCGTGACCACCAACCCGCCGACCCCGGGGTCGTGGGCCTGGCTGCCCGACGACAACGGGTCCCGCGCGCACTGGCGTCCGCAGAACTACTGGGCGCCGGGCACCACGGTGAACCTCGCGGCCAACCTGTATGGCGTCGACTACGGGGACGGCGCGTACGGCGCCGAGGACCTGAGCCTGAACTTCACCATCGGGCGCAGCCAGATCGTCAAGGCGGACGCCCCGAGCCACCGCATGCAGGTGGTGCGGGACGGTGCGACGGTGATGGACCTCCCGGTCAGTTACGGCGAGGGCAACGAGGACCGCAACGTGACCCGCAGCGGCGTCCACGTGGTCAGCGAGAAGCACGAGGACTTCCTCATGTCGAACCCGCCCTTCTACGAGAACGTCCGCGAGCGGTGGGCGGTGCGCATCTCCAACAACGGTGAGTTCATCCACGCCAACCCCGAGACCACCGGCGTGCAGGGCGCGGCCAACGTGACCAACGGCTGCATCAACCTCTCCCTGAGCGACGCCCAGGAGTACTTCGGCACCGCGCTGTACGGCGACCCGGTCGAGGTCACCGGGACCCGGATCGAGCTGTCCGCGGCGGACGGCGACATCTACGACTGGGCGATCGACTGGGCCGCGTGGCAGGAGATGTCGGCGCTGCCCACCGGTGGCGCGGCGGTTCCCGTCAGCTGACGTCGGCGCCGGAGAGCAGTTCCGCGACCACGGCCCGGATGGCCGGGCTGGCGTCGGCGCTGCGTCTCCACGCGGCCGAGACCTCACGCATGGGCGGCGGCGCAAGGGCGCGGGTGACGAGGTCGTCGCCGAGGGCGGGCCTGGCGAGGCGGGGGACCAGGGCGATGACCGCGCTGGTGGCGACGAGTGACAGCTGGGTCGCGAAGTCGTCGACGAGGTGACGGACATCGGGTTCGCCCGGCTGGTCCGAGACCAGGCGTCGGAACCACTGGTGACAGACCGTGCCGGGTGGACTGGTCACCCAGGCAAGGCCTGCGACATCCGCGCTGGTCAGCGGTTGTCCGGCGGCGGCGAGCGGGTGGGAGCGGTGCATCACCAGGTCGCCGAGATCGGTGTGCAGGTGTCGGTGGACCAGGGATGCAGGCAGCCGGGGCGAGAGCCCGTCCGCATCGTGGATGATCGCCAGGTCCGCTGTGCCTGCCGCGACCGAGTGCAGCGCCTGGTCGGGGTCCTGTTCGGTGACCTGCAGGCGCAGGTCGGGGCAGGCGGTCGCCAGGCTCGGCAGGTGCGGGGCCAGCAGTCCTCGGATGGCGGTGGAGAAGGCGGCCACCCGCAGCACCCCGCTCGGTGTGCCGTCGGCGACGGACCGGGCCGCTTCGGCGCAGCGTTCCAAGGACTGGAAGACGTCGGGGGCGGCGTCGAGTAGCGCCTGACCGGACGGGGTCAGGACGACACCGCGCCCGGCGGGCGCGAGCAGCGCGACGCCGATCTGACGTTCCAGCCGTTTGATCTGCTGGGAGACGGCAGAGGCAGTGAATCCGAGCTCGTCCGCCGCCCGGGCGATGGTCCCCAGGGCGGCGACCGACCGCAACGCGCTCAGGGAGCCGACATCGATCATGAAGTCAGGCTACGCATTATTGGCAAAAAAGCATCGCTAGACCGATGTGAACTGGGTGGGCAGGATCGCCCCATGACCGATTTCCGTGAGACAGCGCAGACGTTGTTCGGCTCCAACCTGGTCGCGATGGTGACCCCGATGGGGGCCGACGGCTCCGTCGACGCCAAGGGGGTGGCGAGCCTGGTCGACCACCTCCTGGCCACCCGATGCGACGGGATCGTGGTGGGCGGCACCGCGGGCGAGGCGCCCACGCTGACCGCGGCCGAGATGGTCGAAGTGGTGTCGGCGGTGGCGGGCCGGGCGCGGGGCCGGGCACGGGTGATCGCGGGCGTCGGCACCTATGACACGGCCGAGAGCGTGGAGCGGGCGCGGCGGGCCGAGGCCGCGGGTGCCGATGCCCTGCTCGTCGTGTGTCCGTACTACTCCAGGCCGACCCAGGCCGGGGTCGTTGGCCACTGCCTGGCGGTGGCCGATGCCACCGACCTGCCCGTGATGCTCTACGACGTCCCGGCGCGGGCGGGCATCTCCATGGACACGGACACGTTGATCGAGCTCGCCCGGCACCCGCGGATCCGGGCGGTCAAGGACGCCAAGGAGGACCTCTTCGATGCCATGACCGTCATGGCAGCCACGTCGCTCGCCTACTACTGCGGTAGCGACGAACTCAACCTGCCGTACCTGTCGATCGGGGCCTGCGGGGTGGTCAGTGTGGTGGGAAATATCGTCGCCGACCGGAACGCGGAGCTGATCCGAGCCGTCCGAGGCGCGGATCTCGACTCCGCCCGGGCCATCCAACGGTCCCTGCTCGGCCTGACCGAGGCGGTCATGCGGACCTCACAGGGTGCCATCATGGCCAAGGCGGCGCTGGCCGAACTGGGCATCATCGAGCACGCGACGGTCCGCATGCCCCTGCTCGAGACGCCTGCGCCGGACCTCGCCAAACTCCGAACAGCGCTCGCGGAGGTCTGAATTCGAGTTGGAACCGAATCGGCTCCGGCCGCGTCTAGAGGGGTGACGGGCTGAAGCTGCTTCCGAAGGACCCCCGATTTGTCGAATGATATCGAGCAGGCGATTGCAGAACTCCGCGCCGGACGTATCGGCGCCGAGTTGTTTCTCGACCTGATGGGCCAGTCGAAGCTGGTGGTGCCGCTCGTGGGGTCGGATTCCGAGGCCGGGAATCTCTGGGTGTTCGCCTGGCAGGGCAAGCCTCATGCCGCCGTTTTCACCGATTCCCGGTATCTGGCCAAGTTGGGCGACGTCGAGCGGTCCGCGGAGATCGCCGGGAAGGATCTGGCCGCTACCTGGCCACAGGGTGTCAACCTCTCGTTGAATCCAGGGGTCGAGGGACTGGATCTGGTGATGCCGGCGGAGGACTTCATGCGAGTTGCGCATCGGATCCCGGGGGCAGGGTCGACGGTCCGTGTCGGCGCTCCGGCGGAACCGCCGCCGATCGCTCTGATGGAGGCCGTGCGCAGGCTCGGACCCTCGGTGGCAGGCGTGAGTGCCGTCTATGTTTTCGTTCTCGAGGATTCGTTGAGCGGCCCGCGCCTTGCAGTCGGTCTGGAGATCGACCCGGCGGCGAATCCTTCGGCTGTTGTCGAGAGGGCAGGAGAATGGCTTGCGGCCCAGCCGAACTGCCCCAGAACCGAACTGCTGGCCCTTGGCGCGAACCTCCTCCGGTCGGTCCGAGAGCACGTGAGTGCGATCTGAGTGGGCAGCCCGGTGCGGCGGTGCAGACCTGAGGCGCTCAATCCTCGAGGGGCGCGGTGACCCCTAGCGAGAGGGCGCCCATGATCTTCGGGGCTCCCTTCTCGTAGAACGTGTCCAGGTCGCGGATATCGAATCCGGCGGCGCGCACGAGGGCGGGGATCTCACGGGTGAGATGACAGCCGCCAGCGACGACTTTCTGGATCGGTTCGAAGCGGTGCTGCCAGCGTCGGACCTTCTCGTGCGGGGCGAGCCCGTGTTCGAGGAAGTGCAGCGTGCCGCCGGGCTTGAGGACACGACGTACCTCGCGCAGCGCGGCGTCCACATCGGGGATCGTGCACATCGTCCATGTGGACAGCGCGCTGTCGAAGGTGTTGTCGGGGAATGGAAGTGACTGTCCGTCCAGGCCGGATCGTTCGACGGGCACGCGGGAGGTCGCGAGTCGTTTGTCTGCGAGCTTCCAGCCGAGGTCGGCGGGTTCGACGGCGCTGACGGAATCCACGGTTGCCGGGTAGAACGGGACATTGAGTCCGGACCCGAACCCGATCTCCACGACACGGCCGTGCAGGCCGGCGCACACCCGCTGCCGTGACGCTTCGGTGAGCGACATCCCGCACGTGATGTCCACCAGCCGTGGGACGACCTGATCCCCGTAGAACCCCATGACAGCCTCCCTACTCCTCGCGGCTCCCGCCGTCTAGCACCGCACAATTCTGCGAGTCGGCGCAATTGCACGGAACCTGATGGCTCGGCGGCGCGTCTATTGAAGATAAGCCGTCAGAACTGGGCCGGGCGAGAAGTATCGCGCACACGGGGGTGGACGCGGGTCGCCGAGGTGCGGCCTGCGGCGCATTGATGCTGCTCGGGACAGCTTCGAGACGGTGGCCGGCGGGGCAGCTGTGGAGGGGTGAGCTGCCTCGCCGGGTTTCTCGTGACCCGGATGGAACCGATCGGGGTGATGCTGCGTCTATCTAGGGTGGACCGGTATCGGTCGGGGCCGATGGGGGGATCTGAGATGTCGTTTTTGCCGAGCCTGGAGGAACTGAAGGGGTCGATGGGCGACCTGGCTTCGGGCGCCCTGGACGACCTGAGTGATCTTGCACGCGATCCAGGCAACAAGATCATCGACGTGGTGTCCGGCTACGACATCGCCGAGGGCAACCGCGTCGAGGACCGGCAGGAGGCCGGCAACGCCGAGCGTTCCGCGCTCTACGGACGGCAGGACGGTCTCAGGGCCGAGTTCGGTGGCGGTTACGAACCGCCGTCCGTGGTGCCCGACAGCTTCGACTCGATGTCGCACGAGGCCATCAAGTCCGCCGTCGACGCGATGAGCGCCGACCCGATCCGGGCGAGCGCCGAGGGCTGGGCGAAGATCGGATCCTCGCTCGGCGAGGGCCTCGCCGAGTTCACTCAATTCATCTCGAACGAGATCACGGGCAAGTGGGAGGGCGTCGCCGCCGACGCCGCGGTGGCGGCCACGGCGGCGTACGTCGCCGATTCCGACAAGCTCGCGGTGGCGGGCAGGCTCGTGGGGACCAAGGTCGCGGAGGCGGCGACCGGGATCTCGCAGGTCAAGGCGACCATGCCGGCCGTCGAGGTGACCTCCGCGCTCGAGAGCCTCGTCAACGTCGCGCTTCCCTCCGTCGGGATGGTCAAGCAGCTGGTGCACGGTTCGGACGAGGCCCGTCAGCAGGCGATCCAGATCATGAAGACCGTCTACATGCCGGTGATGCAGCAGGCCGACACCAACGTCCCGATCTTTCCCCGGCCGGGGGACCACACACCGCCACCGCACCGGACGCCTGACTCGACGCCCGGCGGGCCGGGCATCGGGGGACCGTCCGGCTACAACCCCTCCGGCTACACCGGGCCGGGGGATGCGCCGGTCGCCCCGCAGCGGCAGGGCGTCGGGAACGATCCCTCGGCCGGGTCGCCCGGCGCCGACCCCTCCGACCCGGGCGCGAACCCGCTGTCACCGGACGGCCCCGGCACCGACGGCTCGAATTCGCCCTTCGCACAGACCGATCCGTCCTCTGCTTGGACCGCTCCTGCGGCCGCGGGCGGCGCCGACGGGACGGGCAGTGGGGTCGGTGCAGGCACAGGCACCGGCAGTGGTGCCGCCGGCTCAGGAGGTCACGGCGCGGCGGGCTCCGCGTCGGGGCTCGGTGCGGGCGGTGGGTCCGGCGGGTCCTTCGGTGCGGGCGGAGGTCTTGGCACCACGGGCGGGCCCGGCGGCGCCGGGCGTGGCCTCGGCGGTGGGATGGGGGTACCCGGCGCGGCGGGTGGCGCGGCGGGCGCGGGTGGAGCCGGCGGTGGCGCCGCGGGCGCCGCGGGCCGTCCCGGCGCGATGGGCGGTGGCATGGCGCCGGGCGGAGCCCGCGCGAACGGCGATGACGACACCGAGCACAAGACGCCGAGCTACCTGGTCAACGTCGACAACGGCAACGAGCTGGTGGGCAGGCTCCCGAAGGTCGCGCCGCCGGTGATCGGCGGATGAGCGACGGTCGGTGGCGCCTGACCGCCCTCGAGTTCACGGTCATGTGGGAGCGATTCGGCCGGGACCGCCTGCCGTACCCGTTCCAGTTCCGCGGCACTGCGGCCACGGACGAGGAGTTCCTGGCAGACCGACGGGCGGCCGCGCGGAAGGTCGTGTCGATGCTCGACGAGGGCCTGTACGAGGCGTTGGTCGCCCTGGCCGAGCCCGTGGTCCGGATCGAGCTGTGTGGATTCCGCGGCCCCGGGCACGAATCGATGATCAGGATGCACGCCGGGATCAGGCAGTCCGTCGCGGCCGTGGCCGTTCAGCTGCCGGGTCCCGACCTGCACGCCGGCGCCGATGTGCTGCTGGCATCTGCTCCCGTCGCGCAGCTGGGAACATTGGTGGCCCAATCGATTCCGCCGGTCGCTCCCGGTCGGCGTCGGGGTGTGTCGGTGCCCCGGGTGGTGGCGCCGGTGAGCGGTGGTTCCGTCATGCAGCCGGCGAGCGGGGCCCGCGGAAGCGCGGAACGGGACGAGTTCTTCCGGCGTCCGCGCACGGGGCTGGGCGAGGTCACGGTCTTCGCGGGCCCCGCCTACGACAACCGGCCGACCGGTGACGGCCAGGGCTTCCACTGGATGGACTTCGCCGACGACGGGCGCTACCTCGTCCGGGGTTCGGACATCGTCAGTGCGCTGCCCGCCCGCGGTGAGGACATCGCCGCCGAGGTTCAGCGACTCGTCGGCGTCGTGGGCGCAGAGGCGGTCGGCCGATGAAACCGACACGGCGCGAACAGGACCGGACCGAGACGGCCGCCGCGCCGCCGAGCTTCCGGGACCGGTTCATCTGCCTCGAACTGCGCTTCTCGCTGGGAATCGAGGAGACCACCGGACGCCACTACCTGGCCATCCCCGCGGCAAACGGCGTCGCGGAGGCGGAGGAGTTCTACGAGATCGACGCTCCGACGCACGAGCGTTTTGCCGCGGACCCGGGGTCCGCGGCAGAGTTCATCCGCCGCTGCCGGAACCGGGAACTGGACGCCCTGCTGATCCTCGACCCGGGGCCCGCCCGCGGCGTCTGAGCTCACCAGCGGTTGCGGACCTCCTCCGCGAAGCCGAGCAGGTTCGCGATCTCGATCCTGCTGCCGTCGTCGAGGACGATGTGACCGCTGAACCGCCCGATCTCCTGGTGCTGGATGGAGCGCAGCACCAGGAGATCGGTGTCGGCCGCACGGTCGAGGATCGGCTCGAAGGTCATCTCGAACCGGCCGTCGTTGCTGGTGAAGGTCCACGGCGCGCCGTCGAAGGTACCCAGCGGGAGGTGGAAGGTCACCTCGTCAAGCTTGTGCGCGCGACCGTCGACGAACACCATGTTCTCGGTGGCAGCGGAGGTGTCGCCGAAACCGTGGCCGATGTTGAACCCGAACGGCTTTCCGTCGACGAGACCGGACGCCGAACCCCAGTACCAGGTGTTGTCGTAGGTCCAGACGCCGCGACCCCAGTCGAACACGCCGAACGCCGACCCCGGGTCGAAGGCGAACGGCCGCCCGCCGACCACGATCTCACCGCTCGCGGACAGGCAGTTGATCTTCTGGTTGTAGTAGAAGGCCTTGGGTGCCTTGTGGAACGGCGTGGCGACGACCATCCGGTCGGGAGCGGAGCCCGCGGAGCGACCGGGGGACACGGCCGGCGGCTGCACGAGCAGGAGCTCACCGCTCAACCCACGACCGCCGTCGAACCCCGGATGGTCGATCTCGAGCAACCGGCCACCCTCGGTGTGCCGGAACGCGATCCGCAGGCCCCTGTGCGAGGCCACCACGTCGCCTGCGTCGGCACTGGCGGGCAACGCCATCGAGCCCATCGGGAAGGGCAGCATCACGTTCTCGGTCACCTGGGTGCGCGCCCCGAGGTCGAGCCACGACACCCCGAGCAGGCCCATGTAGCCGTTGTCCGCGACCGTCAGTGCGAGCCCGAACTCCTGCGCGAGGACGCAGTAGTAGTCCCACTCCTTGATCCGGAACCGGGGCGCGGCGACGGCCCGCCGGTCGTAACGGCGGACCTCCGACGTCGCCCAGCCCGCTTCCGCGAGTCGGCCGCGACCGTCGAGCAGCGGGCCCGCGGTCAGCCGGTGCTGCACGGCTAGGTCCGCGAGAAGCGTCCGGGGCTGGCCTGATCGCGGGGTTTGATGATGATCTGGTCGAGGTTCACGTGCGACGGGCGGGACGCGACGAACCCGATCACCTCCGCCACGTCCGCGGCGACCAGGGGCGTGATGCCCTCGTAGACCTTCTTCGCGCGCTCCGCGTCGCCGTGGAAGCGGACAAGGGAGAACTCGGTCTCCACCGCGCCGGGGGCGATCTCGGTGAGCCGCACCGGCTTGCCGAGCAGTTCGCCGCGCAGCGTCCGGTGCAGCACCGCCTGGGCGTGCTTGGCCGAGGTGTAGCCGGATCCGTTGTCGTAGGCCTCGAATGCGGCGACCGAGGTGATGGTGACGATGAGGCCGTCGCCGGAGTCGATCAGCTTCGGCAGCAGCGCCTTGGTGATCCGCAGGGTGCCGAGGACGTTGGTCTCCCACATCCAGCGCCAGTCGTCCAGGTCCGCCTCGAGCACCGGGGCCAGGCCCTTGGCGCCGCCCGCGTTGTTGACCAGGACGTCGACCCGCGGCAGGACCGCCGCGAAGGCGTCCACCGAGTCCTCGTCGGTCACGTCGAGTTCGAGCGCGGTGCCGCCGATGTCCTCGGCCAGCTTCTCCAGGCGGTCGATCCGGCGCGCGCCGACAACCACGTGAAACCCCTGCGCGGCGAGGGTTCGCGCGGTGGCCTCCCCGATACCGGAGCTGGCGCCGGTGACGACGGCGACGTTTTCATCAGGCGAAATGGTCATGGCCTCAGCCTAGGCGCCTCCGGCGCCCGTGAGTCCTTTCGGCCCGCCACGGGACCAGAAGGACTCACGGGCGGCGAAGCCGCCTAATCCGCCGCGTACTCGGCCTCGCGTTCGATCCGCTCGATGTCCCCGCCGGGAACCTGGACGGGACCCGGTGTGTAGGTGACCGCGCGCAGCGCGCCGGTGTAGCGGAACGGCCCGCGGCGCTCGCGCAGATCCCATGACACCGGGCCGCGGGCATCCACCCCAACCGAGATGCCGGTCCACGGGGTCATGCCGACCAGCTGCACCTGCCCGAGCAGCGCCCCGGCTGGGGTTCCGTCGACCCGGATGGCGAAGTCCCAGCGCAGCCGCGGCGCGACAGTCGCGGAGACCTCGATGCGGCGGGCGCCCTGCGGTACCGGGCCTGCGTCGACGGCGGCATAGCGGCCGTAGCTGTTCAGCCCGAACACCAGGCGCCCCTCCTCGATGTAGAGCAGGTAGCCGCCCTGCGGGTCGCCGTGCGCCACCAGCACGCCCTCATCGCCCTTGGCGTATCCGGATCCGCCCAACTCGACGGCGATCTCGAAGTCCCGGAAGGCGATCAACTTCGAGGACCGATAGCGTTCCAGGGTCGGGGTACCGGCCAGGAGCCGCACCGGCCGCGACAACGCCTGCTCCGCGGGCCTGCGGACGGCGAGCGCGCCGCCGGTCACCAAGGGGAACACCGTGTTCGCCCATGCCGCCTCGTCCCAGGCCGCCGCCAACTCCTCGACCTTCTCCGGGAACCGGTCCGCCAGGTCGCGCAGCTCGGTCGGGTCGTTCCGGACGTCGAACAGCTGCCACCGCGGGGCGTCCACGTCCTGGCCCGGGTGCAGGGCGAGCAGCTTCCAGCCGTCGCGGTAGTAGCCGCGGTTGCCGGTCATCTCGGTGTACTGCTCGGTGTGCGCGGACGCGGCGGCCCCGTCGCGCAGTACCGCGGAGGCGTCCACCCCGTCGAACTCCTTGGCGGGCAGTCCGCCCCGCACGGTCGGGGGATCGATGCCGACGAGGGCGAGCAGGGTGGGCGCGAGGTCGGTGACGTAGGTGAACTGCTCGCGGATGCCGTTGTCGCCGTCCTGCTTTCGCAGTCCGTCCGGCCACGAGAGCACGAACGGCACCCGCACGCCACCGGCGAAGGACTGCCCCTTGTAGAAGCGGAACGGGGTGTTCGACGCCTGACCCCAGCCCCGCGGATAGTGCACGCCGAGCTTCGCGGTCCCGATCAGTTCCTCGTCGTGTGGCACGTCGCCCACCCAGTCCGGGTCGGTGACGTGTGCGAACTGGGAGAAATAGGACCGGGTGCCCTCCGGCCCGCCCTCCGCGGTGCCGCCGTTGTCGGAGGTGAACACGACGATGGTGTTGTCGAGCTCACCGAGCTCCTCGATGGTGTCGAGGATCCGTCCGATGCTCTGATCGACGCTGTCGACCATGCCCGCGTACACCTCCATGTACCGGGCGAAGCGGCGCTGCTTCGACGCCGTCAACGAGTCCCATTCGGGCACATCGAATCCGGCCTCGCTGTTGCGTGGCGCCTGCTCGGTGCCCTCGGGGAACAGTCCCTGCGCCAGTTGGGAGGCGAACCGGCTCTCGCGGAGGACGTCCCAGCCCTCCGCGTAGCGGCCGCGGTACTTCGCGACGTCCGCAGGCTTGGCCTGCAGTGGTCCGTGCATGGCCACGTGCGCGAAGTAGAGGAAGAACGGCTTGTCGGAGTCGTGGGCGCGCAGGTCCTTGAGGTAGCCGATCGCCTTGTCGGTCAGATCGTCTGTGAGGTAATAGTTCTCGGGGTACTGGTCGACGTCGGCCGCGGAATTGTCCGAGACCAGCTGGTTCGGATAATAGAAGGAATTGAGGCCCTCGAGGGATCCGTAGTACCGGTCGAACCCCCGCTGGGTCGGCCAGGAATCGCGATTCGCGCCGGGGCGCATGTTGGCGTCGCGCACCAGGTGCCACTTGCCGACGGCGTAGGTGGCGTAGCCACCGGCCCGCAGGATCTCGGGCAACGTGAGCACGTCGTCGGCCAGTTCGAGGCGCAGGCCCGGGTAGCCGGGGTCGGCGTTGGCGACGAAGCCGTAGCCGGCCCGGTGCGGGTTGAGCCCGGTGAGCAGCGCCGCGCGCGACGGCGAGCACAGCGGGGTGGTGTGATAGTTCGTCAGCCGCACGCCCGAGGCGGCGAGGCGATCGAGGTTGGGCGTGTCGATCTCGGAGCCGAACGGTCCGATGTCGCTGTAGCCCATGTCGTCGATCAACACGACGACTACGTTCGGCGAACCCGGGGCGGCCGCGGGTGCGGGCGCCCAGGACGGGGTCGAGTCGTCGGTGGTGCGGCCGATGCGGCCGGTGAACCCCTCGTAGCCCCTGGCGTGCGGCGGGATGGTCATCAGCTCGCGACCCGCACCGGCTGATCGATGGTCGAGTAGTGCGAGGCGTCGCCGGTGACGATGCGGCTGCGTTCGCCGTGGACGTTGACCGGGACGTCGCCCGCGAGGGTGATCCGGGTGAGGCGGCGGCGCTGGCCGTCGTAGTCGCCGACGGCGTAGTGCTGGGTGGCGCGGTTGTCCCAGATCGCGACGTCGCCGTCCTCCCAGTTCCAGCGGGTGGTGTTCTCGAGCTTGGTGACGCGCGCCTGCAGCAGCTGGAACAGCGCCTGCGACTCGGCGGTGCCGAGGCCGACGAAGCCCTTGACGAAGTGGCCGAGCAGCAGCGACCGCTCACCGGTCTCCGGGTGCACGCGCACCACCGGGTGCTGGGTCTCGTAGTAGGTGGACTGGAACTCCTTGATGTACTCCTCGCCCTTGCTGTCGACGGACGCGGCGGTGCTCGCGGCGTAGTCGAAGAGGTTGGTGTGCGTCGCCCACAGGTTCTCCACCAGGGCCCTGAGCGGCTCGGGCAGGGTGTCGTAGGCGGCGACGGTGGACGCCCAGGTCGTCGAGCCCCCGTAGGAGGGCAGCACCTCGGCCCGCAGGATCGAGGCCTTCGGGATGCGGTCGACGAAGGTGACGTCCGTGTGCCAGCTACTGGCAGAGCCGTACTCGGAGTCGATCGGCAGGATCCGCTCGCCGCGGGAGGTGACGGTGGGGTGCGCGGTGGTCGGCTCGCCGAGCAGCTGGGCGAACGCGTACTGGGAGTCCTCGTCGAGGTGCTGCTGGCCGCGGAAGAAGATCACCTTGTGCTCGAGCAGGGCCTGGCGGATCAGGGAGACGGTCGCCGGATCGAGGTCGCCGCCGAGCGTGACGCCGTCGACGCGGGCGCCGATATGGGCGCCGAGCTTCACGACGGAGGCTCCCGTCGCGGTGGTCCGGGTATCGAAATCAATTGACATGACTAGCCTTTCGTAGTCTGTGCTGGCTCGCTGCGGTACGTGTCTCAGGCAACCAGCGACGGCTGTGGCGGCCAAGGGTTTCCGTCATGCTGATCGCAACCGCCCGCGGGTCGTCACCGTCGGCGGGTATTTCCCCTCGGCTGGTGGAGAATTCGGCGGGGTGTTAGCTTGACGCCATGAACTCCGGCCGGCCTCACCCCTTGCGGGTCACCTATGTGACCGCCGCACTGGGTTCACGCCTGCCCCTGGCGCGGGAACTCTGTTGTTCCCCCCGCGGTATCTGTCGCTAGTCCGCGCTGCCACTCCTCGTACGTCGACCTCCCTGACCTCCGGACGCCTCTGTGTGCGTCTCGGCGGCTGATGTCGCGTCGTTTTCCCAGGTCAGCGCTTGCCCACGCCGTGTAGGTCTGTCCCGTCCGGGACGAAGCGCAAGGAACTCGCGTGTCCATCACCACTCTGTCGTCCGCGGCCGCCCTCACCCGGCCGATCGTCCGTCCTCCCACCCGCGCCCAGATCGTCCCGCCGGAACTGCGGGTGGCCGACACCCCCGCCGCCGCGGTGTTCCGGGTGGCCTGCGCCCGTGGGCCGATCGCCCGTGACATCGCGGCCAAGACCACCGGGCTGTCCACGGCCACGGTGAACCGCCAGGTCTCGGCGCTGCTCGCCGAGGGTCTGCTCCGCGAACGGGGGGATCTCACCGCCTCCGGTGCGGTGGGCCGGCCCCGGGTCCCGTTCGAGGTCAACCACGAGCCCTACCTCACCATCGGCATCCACATCGGTGCGGTGGTCACCGGGATCGTGGCCAGCGACCTCCGGGGTAAGGTCCTCGGCGCCGTCGAGGTCCCGACACCGGCCCTCCCGCAGAACCAGGCATTGTCCCAGATCGCGCGCAGTGCAAAGCTTTTCGCCTCACGATGGCATCGTCGCAGGCCCCTGTGGGTTGGGGTGGCGCTCGGTGGCCGGGTGGACGCGACGACGGGCCGGGTCGACCACCCGCGACTCGGCTGGCTGGGCGCGCCCGTCGGCTCGATCATCGGCGAAGGGTTGGGACTGCCGGTGTCGGTCGCCGCGCACGTCGAGGCGATGGCGGCGTCGGAGCTGTTGCTCGCCCCGCAGCGTCCCGGCGACAGCGGATCGGACGGGACCAGCCTCTACTTCTATGCCCGCGAGATGGCTGGTGTCGCCGTCACCATCGACGGCCGGGTGCACACGCCCTCGTCCGGCCCCGGTTCGATCGTGCACCTGTCCACCGGTTCCTCGGCGCTGTGCTCCTGCGGAGCCCGCGGATGCCTCGAGGCCACGGTCAGCGACCGCGCCACCATCGCCGCGGCCAGGGAGGCAGGCATCCTCACCGAGACCGACGAACGGCCCGCCATCGCCGCCGTCTACCGGGCAGCGGCCGCGGGATCCATTCCGGCGCACGAACTCCTGGTCGAGCGCGCCCGGGTGCTCGGCCGCACCGTTGCGATGCTGCGAGACCTGTTCAACCCGGACCGGGTGATTCTCGGCGGCCAGGCCTTCACCGAGTACCCCGCGGGCATCCCGCACGTCGCCGAGGCGTTCGCGCGCACGTCGAGCCTGGCCCGCAAGGACATCCGGATCACCGGTTTCGGAAACCGCGTCCAGGAGTTCGCCGCGAGCGTGGTCTCGCTCAGCACCCTCTACTCCGATCCACTCACCTCCATCCGAAGGGTCTTCTCCCAGTGAGCTCCTCCGTCATCCGGTCGTCCGTCGACCGTCGCACCTTCTTCCGCGGCGCGGGCCTGACCGCCGCCGCCATCTTCGGGACCGGTCTGCTCGGGGCCTGCTCCTCCGCGGTCGACGAGCAGCGGGCGGGGGCGGCCACCGGCGCGTCCGGCACGCCGGTGCGCGGCGGCACCCTCAAGACCGGCATCACAACGGACGTGATCCCGGCGACGTTCCTGACCAACACCAGCGGCGCCACCACCGTGATCGGACTGGCGTATGACACCCTCGTCCGCTATCCGCACGACAAGGTGGAGCCGCAACCACGGCTGGCGAAGTCGTGGCAGCTCGCCGCCGACGGGCTGTCGCTGACCCTGGACCTGCGCGACGACGTCACCTTCCACAGCGGGCGCCCGTTCACCTCGAAGGACGCGGAGTTCGCCCTCCGCACCTACGCGGACCCCAAGTGGACCGCACAGCTGCGCAGCACCGCGGCCGCGATCACGGCGTTCGACACCAGCGATCCGCACCGCCTGGTGTTGACCCTGGCGCATCCGCTCGGGAACATCTTCGACCTGCTCGACACCGTTCCGATCCTCGACAGCGAATCCATCGACAAGCTCGCCGCCGGTGACGCCTTCATCGGCACCGGGCCGTTCAAGCTGGTCTCGCGCACGCCCAACAGCGCGCTGGTGTTCGAGCGCAACGAGCACTACTGGATCCCGGACCGCCCGTTCCTGGACCGGGTGGAGGTCTCGGTCATCTCCGACTCGCAGGCGCTGCTCAGCTCGCTCAAGTCCGGTCAGGTCGCGGTGGCGGGTGGGCTGAACTACCGCGACTCCGAAACCCTCGGCAAGACAGCCGGATTCCAGGCCGTGTCGCTCGAGGGAGCCGAGCTGCAGGTCTACGTGGGCGCCAACGTCACGCACCCGGCGCTCGCCGATGTCCGGGTGCGGCAGGCGATCGCGCACGCGCTCGACCGGGACCGGGTGATCTCGGAGGTGTTCCGCGGCTCGGGCTACCCGGTGAACCTGCCGTGGCCCAAGAGCTCGCCCGCCTACGACGAGGCGAGGAACAAGACCTTCACCCGGGACGCGACCAAGGCGCGGGCGATCCTGGCCGAGTCCGGGATCGCGGTCCCGACCCTGCCGCTGACCTACCAGGCCGGGAACCCCTTCTACGAGGCGACCGCGCAGATCGTGCAGGCGAACCTCGCCGAGGTCGGCATCCCGGTCGAGCTCGACCCGCAGGAGAACGCGACCTTCGTCAAGGCACTGATCGGCGGCACCATCCCGGCCCTGTGGGTGACGTTCCATTCGTGGGCCCAGTACGTCCCGTCCACGCTCACCGTCAGCGCCTACCCCTTCAACGCGCTGAAGAACTCCTCGCACTACGAGAACCCGGCCTACGTCGATGCCGCGGGCGCGGCGTGGCGGGTCGCGGACGGCACCGGCGCGGAGGCGAAGGACAGGTACCGGGCCGTGAGCGACCAGCTGCTCGACGGACTGTTCCTGGTGGAGATCGGCGTGGTGCTCAACCAGCTCGCCGCGGCCCAGAAGGTCCACGGCATCGACTGGACCAAGCGCTCCGAGATCGTCTACACGGACACCTATCTGGCCTGACGGCCCCGACCGAGAGGAGCTCGCATCATGGTGCGATACCTCGCGCGCCGGCTGCCGTCGGCCGTGGTGGTGCTGCTGCTGGCCTCACTGCTGATCTTCTTCGTGCTGCGGCTGGTCCCCGGTGATCCGGCGAGCAGCCTGGCCGGGCCGGATGCCTCTGCGGAATCCATTGCCGCGATCAGGCATTCGCTCGGACTGGACCGGTCGATCCCGGCCCAGTACGTATCCTGGATCGGCTCGGTGCTGACCTTCGACCTGGGCCGCTCGTACGTGATCGGCGGTCAGATCTCCGATCTGGTCGTCGCCGGTCTGGTCAACACCGTCGTGCTCGCGATGACCGCACTGGTGCTCGCCGTGCTGGTGAGCCTGGTCCTCAGCGTGGCGGCGGTTGTCTGGCCGAAGCGGTGGCTGACCAGCGCGGTCGCCGGGTTCAACACCCTCGCCGTTGCGCTGCCGCCGTTCGTCAGCGGAGTGCTTCTGGTCCTGGTGTTCGCGGTGCTCGTTCCTGTGCTCCCCTCGGGCGGGGTTCCGCCGCAGGGTTTCTGGGTCAGGCCCGACATCTCGGCGCAGTACCTGCTCCTGCCCGCCGTGTGCCTGGCCCTGCCGGTGGCCGCCGCGCTGACCCGGTTCCTCACCGAGTCGCTGCGCACCGAGCTGAGCCAGCCGTACGTGCTGACCGCGCGGGCACTCGGCGTCTCGCGGTGGGATCTCGTGACCCGCAGCGCGTTGCGCAACGCGCTGCCCACCATGGTGACCGCGCTGGGCCTGCAGACCGGGCAGCTGCTCGGCGGGGCGGTGCTGGTCGAGGCGATCTTCGCCTGGCCGGGGATCGGACAGCTCATCGAGCAGGGCATCAGCCGCCGTGACTACCCCGTGGTCCAGGTCCTGCTGCTGCTCTCGGTTTCGGTGTTCGTGCTCGTCCAGCTCGTCACCGACGTCGTGCACGCCTACCTGGATCCGCGGATCCGGATCGGGGGAACCTCATGAGCGTCACCCGCATCGACGACCCCGCGGTCGCCGACCGGGCGCTGCCCGAGCCGGCCCCCGCGCGCAGACACCCGGCGCTCGCCGCGCTCACCCACGGGCAGGGGCTACTCGGCGTGGTGCTGGTGGTCGCGGTGGCCACGGCGGGACTGCTGGCCCACTGGATCGCACCCTTCGGTCCGAACGAGCAGATCGCGGGGGCGAACCTGCTCGGCCCCGGTGCCGAGCACTGGTTCGGCACCGACGAGGTGAATCGGGACGTCTTCTCCCGGGTGCTGCACGGCATCCGGATCAACCTCGAGATCATCGCGGTCGCGGTGCCGATCGGGGCCGCGATCGGAGCACTGCTGGGTCTGGTGTCGAGCCTGCACCCGGTGACAGACGTGATCGCCCAGCGCGCCTTCGACGTGGTCCTCGCGTTCCCCGCGCTGATCCTGGCGATCGCGCTCGCCGCGATCGTGGGATCCGGCGCGGTGACGGTGATCGTGGTGATCGTGGTCGCGGAGATCCCGATCTTCGGCCGGATGACCCGCACCCAGGTGCTGCGGATCCGGGAGTTGCCGTACGTCGAGTCGGCGGAGGTCATCGGGGCCGGTCGGTGGTGGGTGTTGCGCACCCACGTGCTGCCGAACACCCTGGAGCCGTTGGGTGTACAGGTCGCGCTGTCCATGTCGGTGGCGGTGTTCGTCGAGTCCGCGATGAGTTTCATCGGCATCGGTGTCCGGCCCCCGGAACCCTCGCTCGGTTCGATCATCGCCGACGCCGTCCCCAACCTCGACGCCAATCCGGCTTTCGCCATCGGTCCGCTGGTGGTGGTGGCGGCGCTGGTGCTCGGGTTCCTGCTCATCGCCCAAGCGCTCGGATCCGCGCGCCGGGCCTGACGCGCCACGACATCTCAGGAGTAGACGATGACCCAGACAGACCCGATCCTCGAGATCGAGGACCTGAGCATCCGCTTCGGCGTGACCGGTGACCCGGTGGTGGACGGGCTGACCCTGACCGTCCACCGCGGCGAGATCCTCGCGCTGGTCGGCGAATCCGGCTCCGGAAAGTCGATGACCGCCAAGGCGGTGCTCGGGCTGCTGCCCGACGCCGCCCGGGCGAGCGGGTCGATCCGGCTCGGCGGCGACCAGGTGGTCGGGGCGGGGGAGGATGCCCTCGCCCGGCTGCGCGGGACCAGGGCGGCGATGGTGTTCCAGGAGCCGCAGACCGCGCTGAACCCGGTACAGAAGGTCGGCTGGCAGATCGCGCAGGCCCTGCGTGCGCACGCGAAGATCGGCCGCGCGGAGGCCAGGGCGCGGGCCGTCGAACTGCTGCGCCTGGTGGAGATCCCGGATCCGGAACGGCGGGTGGACTGGTACCCGCACCAGCTGTCCGGCGGACAGAAGCAGCGGGTCGTGATCGCCCTTGCGCTGTCCGGTGACCCTGACCTGTTGATCGCGGACGAGCCGACCACGGCGCTGGACGTGACGGTGCAGGCGGAGATCCTCGACCTGCTGCGCGGCCTGCGGACCGAGCGGGGTGCGGCGATCCTGCTCATCACCCACAACATGGGGGTGGTCGCCGACATCGCGGATCGGGTGGCGGTGATGCGCCGCGGCGCACTGGTCGAGGAGCGCGCCGTGCACGAGCTGTTCTCGGCGCCGCGGGAGAAGTACACCACGCAGCTGCTCACGGCGGTGCCGCGGCTCGGCGACGCCGCGGGTCCTGTCGTCCCGGCGCAGTCCGAGCCGGTCCTGGTGGTCCGCGAGCTGGACGTGGTCTATCCGGCGAGGTTGGGTAACAAGGAGTTCCACGCTCTGCGCGGTGTGGGCTTCGACGTCGGCGCGGGCGAGGTGCTGGGCCTGGTCGGGGAGTCGGGCTCCGGCAAGACGACCCTGGGGCGCGCGGCGCTCGGGGTGGTGCGGGCCACCTCGGGGTCGGTCGTGTTCGACGGAACGGACCTGGCGACGGTCTCGCGCCGGGACCTCCGCGGCCTGCGGAAGGGTATGGCGCTCGTGCACCAGGACCCGGCGGCCTCGCTGAACCCGCGCCGGAGCGTCGGGGATTCCGTCGCGGAGCCGCTCGTGGTGCATCGAGCGGCGTCCGGCGCGCTGCTGCGCGCCCGGGTGGGCGACCTGCTCGAATCGGTGCGGCTGTCGCGCTCCTTCGCGGACCGGCGGCCGGCCGAACTGTCCGGCGGGCAGCGACAGCGGGTGGCGCTCGCGAGGGCGCTTGTGCTGGCGCCGCGGCTGCTCGTCGCGGACGAGCCGACGAGTGCGCTCGACGTATCCGTGCAGGCGGAGATCCTCGACCTGTTCGCGGACCTGCGTGAGGAGTTCCGCTTCGCCTGCCTCTTCATCAGCCACGACCTCGCGGTGGTGAACCGGGTGGCGGACCGGGTCGCGGTGCTCCGCGGCGGTGAGCTGGTCGAGATCGGCTCCACGGCAAGCGTGTTCGACGATCCGCAGCGGGACTACACCCGGGGGCTGCTGGAGGCGGTGCCGGTGCCGGATCCCGTCGAGCAGCGGCGGCGGCGCGGCGAGCGGCCCGAGGCAGGGTTGGTCGCGGCCTGCTGACCGGATGTCCGGTCGGTCCGGTATCCGGTCATCCGTGGCCTGAGGCTGGTGGTCATGGAGTTCGGTGAACGGCCTCAGGCCATGGCGTCAAAGATGGTTCGGGACCGATTGGTGTTGTGCGCGCGGGCGATGAAGGCGGCCCAGGAGCGGATGTGGGGATACAGCATGAGCAGGTTGCGGCGTTCGATCTCGGTCATGCCGCCCCAGACACCGGACTCGACCCGGTTGTCCAGCGCTTCGGCGCCGCACTGCTGGATGACAGGACAGTGCCGGCAGAGCGCGGCGACCTTTCGTTGCTGCGCCGAGCCCCGGATGAACATCCGGTCGGGGTCGGGGATGGTGCGGCAGAGCGCGCTGGCGCTCCAGTCTTCGGGTGCATCGTAGGCGGCCTGGTGGGTGTGGCGAAGTGTGTTGATCATTTCGAGACGCTCTTCACTGGGTATGAACGAAAGTGCGGCGGGCCGGCTCCCGGTGGAACGGGTGTTGCGGAGCCGGTGCCGCTGGTCGGGGCGGGGGTCTGTTCTCGTCCGGTGTCGCCGTGAACAGACCCCCGCTTTGTTCCAGCGTCAGTTGCTGGAGCCGAAGAGGGAGCCGAGGCTGCCCGTGCTGCTGCTGTTGCCGCCGTTGGGTGCGACGGTGACGGTGGTGTGTGTGGTGGAGGCGGTGGTGGTGCCGTGGCCGGAGAAGTCGGCGGTGATGGTGTGCTGGCCGGTGGTGGTGGGGGTCCACTGGTAGGTGGCCTTGCCGTCGTTTCCGATCTGCCCGGTACCGAGGACGGTGGTGCCGTCCTTGAAGGTGACGGTGCCGCCCGCTGCTGCCGGGTTGACGGTGGCCGTCAGCGTGATCGCGGTGCCGACCTTGGCTCCGGTGACCGGGGTGAGGGTCACGGTGGAGTTGCTGTTGGCTGCCGTGACCGTGACCTGCTGGGTGGTGGTGGATCCGGTGACGCCGTTGCGGCCGGAGAAGGTGGCGGTGATGGTGCGCTGACCGGCGGCGTTGGGGGTCCACTGCTGGGTGGCTTCGCCGTTGGCGCCGACCTGTGCGGTGCCGAGGACGGTGGTGCCGTCCTTGAATTCGATGGTGCCGCCTGCTGCTGCGGGAGTGACCTTCGCCTTCAGTGTGACCTCAGTGTCGGCGGTGGCTCCGGTGATGGGTTCGAGGGTGGTGGTGGAGGCGACGTCGGCTGCGGTCACCGAAATCTGTGCGGTGGTGGTAGATCCGAGGACGCCGTCGCGGCCGGAGAAGGTGGCGGTGATGGTGTGCTGGCCGGCGGTGGTGGGGGTCCACTGCTGGGTGGCTTCGCCGTTGGCGCCGACCTGTGCGGTGCCGAGGACGTCGTTGCCGTCCTTGAATTCGATGGTGCCGCCCGCGCCGGCGGGGTTGACGGTGGCGGTGAGGGTGGTTGCGGTGCCTTCCTTCGC
>NZ_KK366016.1:119290-181681 GCF_000686785.1 Rhodococcus sp. UNC363MFTsu5.1 | reverse complement strand
GAAGAGTCGCCGCCACACTGTTACCCGGCATCATCCCCGTCTTCGTCAACGTCGCAAACGCATACGCACCCGGATTGCCCTGCTGCCCATTGAGCTGCAGATCGATCGACCCCGTCGAGAACACACCCGACGTCGCCGTCGCCGTATCACTCCACGCCGCCAACGTCCCGATCGCACCCAGCCCGAGCACGATCCCCAACGACGCCACCGCCCGCGGCTTACTCCCCGACATCAACGCCCGCGCCCGGGCACCAATACCCAACGGTGAACTCGAAACCTCATGACGAGACAATGCTGTGCCTTTCTTGATCGGCCTATCGGGTCGCCGGCGCGCCGGGATCAATACCCGTGTGCGGCTGGGGCTTACCTGTGCAGCACGGTGCAACCAGCAGGGGGTCGGTCGCCGACCGGGAAAGGGTCGGCGACCGACGCGCCTGGTTGTCCACCCGGAAACCGGGTGGGCGATGCCGACTAGGCGTTCTGCGTCAGGGTGACGTTGAAGTTGGCCAGGTTGACGGCCTGTCCCTGAGCGGTGGTGCCTGCGGTGGCCGAATCGAAGGTGAACTTCACCTGGACAGCGACGGTCTTGCCGTCCTGCGCCTGGGTGATGGCGGCACCCGAGCCGTTCGAGGGCAGCGCGGTGCCGTCGACGGTCGCGGTGACGGTGGGGTTGAGCGCCGTCTTGAGGTCGGCATCACCGGTGATCGAGCTGGGGTCGGCCTTCAGGGTCGCGGCCAGGTTCTTGCCCTTGGCTCCGACGACGAAGCTCGCGTTGTAGGTGACGACATCGCCGGGCACGGCCTTGAAGGTGGTGATGTCGATGGGGCCGGAGCTGTCCGTCCAGCCTGCCGGGGTGCCCTGCGAGAGCGACAAGGTACCGGAGTTGACGGCGCCGCCACCGACGGTCTGCGAGGAGTTCCAGGCGGCCATGGTGCCCGCGCCACCGGCGAGGAGGAGTGCGGCCGCGCCTGCGGCGATGGCGCCCTTGGTCTGCTTGTTCATGTAAGAGCTCAGCTTTCGTCGGACCCCCACAGGGGGTCGGGGAGAGTGGTGATCGGATCTGGTTACGTGCGCCCAGTCGAGTGGGCTCGGTTTCGGACATCCGTGCTCGTTCAGAGGGTCTCGACATCGCGAAGAGGCTCGCCGGTGGGGCCTGTCAGACTCCGGTGACCGGTTCGCGATTGCATGTGTTTATCACAACGCCGCACGCGAATTGTGCGCTTTCAGGTCATCTGTCCAAATGATCTTGAACAGCTGTCCAGATGCCATTCCAATTACCCACTTAACGGGACAGAAGCATCGCCTACCAGTGGGTATCCGTTACACATGCCCCTAAATCTGTTGTCCCTCATTCGGCGGATACCGCCTCTCAAATCCAATACGTAACGTAATTTCACTTCGCATGGAATGGTGAATGCCGGTCGGCCCCACAAGCGTCGGGACCGACTGTTAACGTCATCCTCGGCCGGCCCGATACCGCGATGGGCACAGTGCCGAGAACCCCCGGTGCGAGGAGCGCATTGACCGAGAATCCGTCGAACGCAGACCATCTCCCAGTGGCCGAACCGGGCCCGCGACGCGTCGGCATCGTCGAGGACCACGAATCCGTCGTGATGGGCCTCGAGGCCATGCTGGCCGATCAGCCGGACCTGGTCATCGTGGCGTCAGCACCAACCGTGCCCGAACTGCTCGCGCTCGGAGCCGATCTGGATCTCGTGATCCTCGACCTTCGACTCTCCGACGGCTCGTCGCCCAAGACGAACGTGGAGCAACTACGGGCCGCCGGACTCGAGACGCTCGTGTTCACGGGAGCGGAGAATCCGTACCTGGTGCGGCTCGCCGCCAAGGCCGGGGTACTCGGCGTGCTGCGCAAATCGGAGCCGACCGCGACCGTCGTCGCCGCGATCACCGCCGCCGCGAACGGCGAGCAGGTGGTGACCACCGAATGGGCCGCCGCCATCGACGGAGACCCCGGCCTGCACGACGTCGGCCTCAGTCCACGGCAACGAGATGTGCTCGCGCTCTATGCTTCTGGGGAGAAGGCCGCCCGCGTCGCCAGCCTGACCGGGCTGGCCCCGCACACCGTCAACGACTACCTGGCCAGGATCCGGGCCAAGTACGCCGAGGCAGGCAGGCCCGCCCGCACCAAGACCGACCTGTACAAGCGGGCGGTGGAGGACGGGTGGCTGCCGCCACCGCTGCTACACCCCGGCCGCCCATGACCACACCGGCGAACAGTCGGCGCCGCGAGTCCACCGATCACATCTCGCGGATGGTCGCACGGCTGATCAGCGCCGGCTACGCCGTCTACCTGATCCTGCTGTTGCCTGCCGTGACATCCATGGCGCCACGGATGGACGCCTGGTGGACCCCGGTGATCGTGGTCGTCGTGTACGGGTCGGGGCTGCTGCCCGGCGCGCTGTCGTTCCGCCGCGACACCCGGCCGATGCGAATCGCCTCCGGGGTGGCGGCGACGGCCTTCCTGCTCGCCGTGTTCAGCTGGCCCCTGGCCTGGAACGGCCCACCCCTCCCGAGCGGTGAGATCCTGTGGTTGGCCACCTTCCCTGGCCTGGCCAGCCTCGCGGTCGTGTCGACCTGGCCGACATGGGTGATGTTCGCGCACTTGGTGATCGGGTGCGTCACGGTCCAGATCGTCAACTTCGCCGCACACCAGGACGCTCCGAGGGAGCTGCTGCTCCCGGAGATCGCGTTCGCCATCATGTTCTGCACGCTCTTCGTCGGCGCGGCCGTGATGGCACTGCGCACCGGCCGGGTCCTCGATGCCACCACCGACTCCACCCATGCCGCGGCGGCCGCCGCGGCCGCGCGTCGCGCCCGCACCGTCGAACGGGAACGGTTCGACGCGCTCATCCACGACGGCGTGATGTCCACCCTGCTGGCCGCGTCGCGGCAGGGCGCGACGCCCGCGGTCAGCCGCCTCGCGACCACGACGCTCCGCCAGCTCGACGCCCTGCGCGACGGCCAGGGCGCGCAGCAGCACTTCGGCGGCGAGGAGGCCCTCTCCCTCCTCCGGGCCGCCGCGGCCGACGTGGACGAGGGAGTCGCGGTGCGGGTCGAAAAGCACATTGACGCACAGACTCTCACCATCCCCGCCGAGACGGCCCGCGCGCTGGCCGCGGCCCTGGCCGAGGCGCTACGCAACAGCGTGCGCCACGCGGGCGAGACCGCCACCCGCTCGGTGGAGGTCGCGGTGGCACGGAACGGGGTCGCCGTCCTGGTCTCGGACGACGGCCGGGGCTTCGACCCCACCACGGTCCCCGCGCACCGACTCGGGGTGTCCGTGAGCATCCACGGGAGGATGCGTCAGCTCGACGGCGGATCCGCTCGGATCGAGACGGCACCGGGGGCGGGCACCCGGGTCCACCTGGCCTGGAGCTCGTCGTGACCGACGCGGGCGAAACCAGGGACGTCCGCGAGCTGCTCGGGCTGCACACGCGCGGGGCGAAGGCACTCGTCGCCGCCTATGTGCTGACCTTCCTTCTGGTCTCCCTCAGCTCGAGCCCGGGACCCGGCGTGGTGTGGGCGGAGCTGGCGGCCTGGCTCGTCGTCAGCGCGGGCGCGATCGCCCTCGTCCGGATCGCGGGAGACCCGTTGCCGTTCCGTCCGGCGGTGGCACTGGCAGTCGCCGGCCCGGTCGCGCTCAACCTGGTCTTGTCCGTGGTTCCCGTCCCGGTCGACGGATTGCTGCAGACGTGGCCGCTCGGTGCGGGAACCGCGATCCTGGCCTACATGTGCGTGCGCGGCCGGATCGCGCTCGGCTGGCTCGGCATGGCAGCGATGCTCGGCAGCTGTGTGCTGTGGGCGATGCGCACCGGGCAGGGCGCCGGCTACGGCCTCGGCATGTCGGCGATCAACATGGCGCCACTGCTGATGGCCACCTTCGTCGCCTACACCGTCCGACCGTCCGCGAAGGAGATCTTCGCGCTCCGCGAGCAGACCGTCCGGCGCATCGCCGCCGAGGCCGCCGACTCCGCGGTGCTCGACGAACGCGACCGGCAGCTGCGGCGCCTCGACGAGTTGGCCAGGCCCCTGCTCGACCGGATCGCCACCGGCGGCGACCTCGACGAGGACGAGCGGATCGCCTGCCGACTGCTCGAGGCGCACCTGCGCGACATCCTGCGCGCCCCCGGCCTTTCCGGACCCGTCGTGGCCGCAGCCGCACGGGCCGCCCGGGGCAGGGGCGTCGAGGTCGTCCTGCTCGACGACCGGGCCGTCGACGACGCGGGCGGTGCGCCCGACCGATTCCTCGGCACGGTGGCGGCCGAGCTCGCCGCGGCCACCGACGGGGCGGTCACGGTGCGCGTCCTGCCGCCCGGCCGCGCCACGATGGCAACGGTGCTCGCCAGCAGCGCGGACCGGGTTCGACGCACCGAGTTCGACCACGACGGCCACCCCGCGGGCGCCGAAGCTTCGCTCAGCTAACCGTGCCCCTCGTTTCACGGGCAGGGAACTGCCGTCTCGGCAGATCACGTCCCACCCCATAGCCTCGATCCGCAAGGAGGGCCCGCTGCGAGGGGTCGGACCCTCGGCCAGCCGCGTACGCCTGGGGGTCGTGACATGAGAGCCGCAGTCGACGAACAGCACCACCATGCGCACGCGCCTGCGGCGCGACAGGAACCGCGCGCCCGGCGTCGCCCGGCGCTGTCGCCGCGCGAGGTCGAGGTACTGCTCCGGTGGCTGCAGTGCGACTCCAAGAACACCGTCGCCGCCGACCTGTACCTGTCCGTCGGCACCGTGAACACCCATCTCGCCCGCATCCGTGCCAAGTACAACCAGGTCGGCCGGTCCGCACCGACCAAGGCGGCGCTGGTCGCCCGCGCCGTGCAGGACGAGTTGATCTCGCTCGACGAACTGTGATGCCGCCACGGCGGGAACCACGCGAATGACGGTGCACGGCAGTTCGATCGACAGTGCCGAGGCCAAGATCATCCGGAGTTTCGCCCGCTTCCTCAGCGCGGGCGCCCTGTTCTTCGGCGTGCTGCTCATCCCCTCGATCGTCGCCCAGTCCCGGGTGCTCGCGCCGTGGTGGACGCCGCTCGCGGTGACGATCGTCTTCGGCCCGCTGCTCGCCCTGTGGCCGGCCAGCTTCGCCCCGGACCTGCGGTGGATCCGCCGAATGGGTGCGCTCGCCGCCGGCACCTACCTGGTCGCCGGGCTCGGCTGGCTGGTCGCGTTGCACGGCTCGCTCTCGCCGACCCGCGACGTGTGGCTGTCGACCTTCCCCGGCCTGGTGACCATGGCCGCGGCCCTTGGCTGGCGTCCGGCGCCGAGCGTGCTCTACCTCGTGGTCAGCGCCTGCCTGGCGGAGGAACTCCGTCACGTCTCCCGGGAGGCTCCCACGGGTTCGCTGCTGCTGGACACCTTCAATCTCGTGATGTTCTGCAGCCTGTTCGTCCTCGCGACCATCACCGCGGTGGAGACCGGTCGCACCCTCGACCGCGCCGTCGTCACCGCGCGACGCCAGTCCGCCGCGACCGCCGCGATCGCGGCAACGGACGTGGAGCGCAAGCGGTTCGACGCGCTCATCCACGACCGGGTCATGTCGACTCTGCTCGGCATCTCCCGGCACGGGAACACCGAGCACCTCAGCGAACAGTCCGGCATAGCGCTGCACGAACTCGATCGGCTACGGACCAGCGACGCCGCCACCGAGGACCTCGAGATCGACGCCGCTGTCGCGATGATCCGCACCGCGCTCGTCGACGTCGACGGGGGGATCCCCATCGACGTCGAGGTCCGGATCACATCCCTGATCGTCCCGAGGGAGGCGGTCCGCGCGATCGCCACCGCCGCGGCCGAGGCGCTGCGGAACAGCCTGCGGCACGCCGACCGTCCGGACCGCGCCGCCGACCGGTTGGTGGTCGTCGACGTGGACGCGCCGGGTCTGCGGGTGATGGTCGCCGACAACGGGCGCGGCTTCGACCCGGACCGCGTCCCGCCGTACCGCCTGGGGATCGGCGTGAGCATCCGGGCGCGGATGGCCGCGGTCGCCGGCTGCAGCTCGGAGATCCGGTCGGCCCCCGAGCGCGGCACCCAGGTGACGCTGCGGTGGGCGGCGGCATGACCGGCCCCCCGTCGCGCGACGTGCGCGAGTTGCTCGGCATGGACCGCCCGGCCGCGCGGGTGGTCGTCGCGCTGTTCTGCCTGAGCTTCACCCTGCGTGCGCTCACCGATCTCGACGGGGTGCGCCGCGTCTGGCCCATCGTGTTGGCGGCCGCCCTGCTGACGGCCGCGGCGGTGGTGATCATCGCGGTCCCTGGCGATCCCATGCCGAGGGCTCACACCCTGGCACTGACCGCCGTCGGCCCGATCGCGTGCGCGCTGGTGCTGTGGCAGCTACCGGTGCCGGGCTGGACCATCGACGACACCTGGCAACTGCGCGCGGTGACCGCGGTGCTCACGTACATGTCGGTGCGCGGCAGGGCTTTTCACGCGTGCGTCGGCGCGGTCCTGATGGTGGTCACCTGCGGGATCTGGAGCGAGGCGACCGGTCAGGGCTGGGCCACCGGGATCCGGCTGGAGTCTCTGAACCTGGCGCCGGTGCTGATGTCGGTGATCTTCGCCGTCACCGTCCGGCCCGTCGGGTACGCGGTGTTCAGGCTGCGCGAGCAGGAGTCCGAGCGGGCCGCGGACGAGGCGACGACCCAGGCCGTGCTGCGCGAACGCGATACCCAGCTCACCCGGTTGGACCTGCTGGCCCGGCCGCTCCTCGAGCGGTCCGCCACCGGGGACGAGTTCGACGACGGGTCCCGGGTCGAATGCGGACTCGTGGAAGAGCGGTTGCGCGACACCCTCCGCGCCCCGGTGCTCGCGTCCGACGAAGGTGTCAGTCGCGCCGTGGAATCGGCCAGGAGGCGCGGCGCCAAGGTGATCCTCCTCGACGACGGCGGACTGCGTGACGGACCGGAAGCCCTGGTGTCACAACTGCACTCCACCGTGATCGACGTCCTGGACGAGGCCACGGGCGGGACGGTGACCGCCCGTGTCCTGCCCGAGGGGCGCGCGACCGCGGCCACCATCCTGTCCGAGGACGGCGCGCACGTCGGACGCGTCGAACTCGGTCACGACGGCCGGGTGCGGACCCAGATGACCCACGACGACCTGCGCGACATCGTTCCGCAGCGGTGATGCGGTGCGACCCCGGCACCGCGCGGCGGGCCGATCAGGTGATCGTGAGTCCGCCGTCGACCGGGATGGTCTGCCCGGTGACATAGGCGGCCGCGTCCGAGGCGAGCCAGACGAGGGTGGCCGCGAGTTCCTCCGGGTCACCGATCCGGCCGAGGACCAACCGCGGCCCCATGCTGTCGAGGTAGCCGTCCTGGTAGGAATCGGTCATCTCCGACTTGAAGAAGCCGGGCGCGATCGCGTTCACCCGGATGCCCCTTCTGGTGCCCCACTGCTGGGCCAGGTCGCGGGTCAGTCCGATCAGCCCCGCCTTGCTCGCGGCGTATGCGGCCTGCGGCAACCCCGCGGTGGTCAGACCGAGGACGCTGGAGATGTTGATGATGGCCGAACCCGGCGCCATCACCCGGCCACAGGCCTGCGCCGCCCAGTAGGCGCCGTTGAGGTTGATGTCGATCACCTGCCGGAACTGCTCCGGGGTCTCCCGGGTCGCGGGGTGCGCCGTGCCGATCCCGGCGTTGTTCACCAGCACGTCCACCCGACCGAAGCGCTCCATGGCGGCATCGATCATGTGCTGGGCCTGATCCGGATCGGCGACATCGGTCGACACACACAGCGCCTCTCGGCCGGTGTTGCGCACCAGCTCGGCCGTCTGCTCGAGCTTGTCGACGCGACGGGCCGCGAGCACGACGTCGGCGCCCGCCTCCGCGCAGGCGACCGCGAAGGCCACACCCAATCCCGACGAGGCCCCGGTCACGGCGACGACCTTGTTGTCCAGCCTGAACCTGTCCAGGATCCCCATCACGTTCTCCTTCTGAGTGATTCTAAGCGAGCGCTTAGTTTAGGGCATTGACGGAACCGCCGCGAGGCCCGGGACACCGGCGTTTGGTAACTGGTCTTACCACTTGACCACTGACCAATTGCGGCCTAGCGTCGGTCACATGACCTTCGAGCCGATCGTGCGGCAGTCCGCGTCAGGTGCCGTGTTCGAACAGATCACCGCCCGCGTCCTCGGCGGCGAGCTCGCCGCGGGTGATTCGCTCCCGAGCGAGCGCCACCTGGCGGAGGCGCTCGGGGTCTCGCGACCCGCAATCCGGGAGGCACTGCAGAAGCTGGCGCACTCCGGCCTCGTCGAGGTGCGGCAGGGAGATTCGACCTCGGTCAAGGACTTCCGGCGCCACGGCGGCCCCGAACTGCTGCCTAGGCTCCTCATCCGAGGCGGGCAGCCCGACTGGGCCGTGGTGCGCAGCGTCCTCGAGGCCCGCACCATGATCGGCGCCCAGGTCGCCCGGTTGGCGGCCGCCCGGTCGGGGGCCGGGCTCGTCGCACAGATGCGGGATGCGGTGCACGCACTCGACACGGACACCGACCCCGTCGCCATGCAGCGACACGCACTGGCCTTCTGGGAGTGCGTCGTAGACGGCGCCGACTCCATCGCCTTCCGCCTGATCTTCAACAGCCTGCGTCAGGCCTACGAACCCACGATGGCCGCCCTCGGCGAGGTGATGAAAGCCGAAGTCGGCCGAACGGATGCGTACATCCACCTCGCCGACGCCATCGCCGCGCGGGACGAGGAGGCCGCGGAGCGCCTGGCCGTCGAGCTCCTGGAACTGGGCACCACCGCGATCAGCACCATCATCGACAGCCTGGAGGGAACGAGATGAGTACGGCCACACGACCCGCACGCGGCAGGAAGCCCGTCGATCTGCGCACCGCCGCAACGGAATTCTGGCGACACCCCTCCCCCTGGATGATCTCGGCGATTCTGGTGGCCGCCCTGGTCGGCCGCCTCGTGGTCGGCGACTGGCAACTGAGCGACGCCGTGCTGCCGGTCGTCATGCTGGCCGCGTTCCCGTTCGTCGAGTGGACCATCCACGTCTGCATCCTGCACTGGCGACCGAAGACCGTCGCGGGCGTGACGCTCGACTCCCTGCTCGCCAGGAGCCACCGCGAACACCATGCGGACCCGCGCGACGTGCCACTGATCTTCATCCCCTGGCAGACCCTGGTCTGGCTGATCCCGACGCTGGCCGTGCTGGCGGCACTCGCGTTCCCGCGACCGGGCCTCGCCCTGACCTTCCTCACCGTGATCGGCGCGATCGGACTCGTCTACGAGTGGACGCACTACCTGATCCACAGCGACTACCGTCCGAAGTCCCGTATCTACCATGCGATCTGGCTCAACCACCGCCAGCACCACTACAAGAACGAGCACTACTGGTTCACCGTGACCACCTCCGGCACGGCCGACCGGGTCCTGCGCACCTACCCGGATGCCAAGCAGGTGCCGACCTCACCCACCGCGAAGAACCTGCACTCCGGCGCCGGAGCCGACAGCTAGGCCGTGCTCCCTGGCGCGCGACCGGCCGCGTCGAGTGCCGCGAGGTAGCCGAACACGATCGCGGGTCCGATGGTCGCGCCTGGACCGGCGTAGGTGTGGCCCATGACGGGCGAACTGGTATTGCCCGCCGCATAGAGCCCCTCGATGATCGACCCGTCCTCGCGCAGCGCCCGGCCGGCGCTGTCGGTGTTGACGCCGCCCTTGGTGCCCAGGTCTCCCGGCACCATCTTCGCGGCGTAGAACGGCGCCTTGGTCAGCTCACCGAGACTGGGATTGGGCTTGTTGGTGATGTCGCCGTAGTAGTGGTCGTATCTGCTCTCCCCGCGGTGGAAGTCGGGGTCGGTGCCCGTGCGCGCGTGGGCGTTGAACCGCTCGATCGTCTCCGTGAGGGCCTGCTCGGGCACGCCGATCTCGAGCGCCAACTCGGCGATGGTCCCGGCGGTGACGATCGCGCCCGATCGCAGCCAGGATCGCGGCAGCGGCCTGCGGGCGGGGACACCGGCGAACAGATACCGATTCCGGTAGGTCTGGTCGAAGATCAGCCACGCCGGGAGGTTCTCGGCCGGACCGTCGCCCTGCCCGTACGGACCGCCGAACATCGCGTGGGTCGCTTCGACATACGGAAGGGACTCGTTCATGAACCGCTGCCCCCGGTCGTTGACCATGAGGCTGCGCGGCAGCGACCGCTCGGCGAGGGCGAACCACGGCCCCTTCGGCAGCGGGATGGACGGGGCCCACCAGGCGTCGTCCATGTAGGAGATCGCCGCCCCCGACTCGAGCGCGGCGGTAATCCCGTCGCCGGTGTTGGTGGGGGCGCCCAGGGTCCATTCCGGACTGCTGGGTGCCCGGTGATACTTCTCCCGCATCGCGCCGTTGTTGTCGAACCCGCCACACGCCAGCACGACCCCGCGGCGAGCGAGCAGGCGCGATCGGGTGCCGCCGTGCTCGACGACCACACCGGCCACCCGGTCTCCGTCCGTGATCAGGTCCGTCATCGCCGTGTCGAGCCGCACGGGCACGCCCGCGTCGCGCACGCCGATCATCAACTGCGACATCAGGGCCGGGCCGAGCCCGAGCAACTTCTGCCTGCGCGCCTTGGCCAGCATCGACCGAGCACCCACCTTCAGCATCCGCGCGGGCCCACGCCAGCTTCGCAGCCCGGTGCTGAGCCACCGATAGTCGGACTGCTGGACGACGACGTTGAGAGGCGCCTTCATGTAGGGCGGGTGCAGCGTGGCCAGGTCCTCGTCCGCCAGGGCGCGCGCATCGAACGGAGCGGGCTCGCACGAACGCCCGGTTGCCCGGCCTCCCGGCGCCTCCGGGAAGTAGTCGGAGTAGTCCCGCACCCATTCGAGGTCGAGCGCCGAGTTGTCGATCAGGAAGTCAAGGGCCTCGGGCCCGCGATCCACATACGCGGCAATGCGATCCGCGTCGGCGTCCTCCCCGACGATGCTCGTCAGGTACGCGCTCGCCTCCTCGCGATCGTCGGCGGGCGCCTGGCTGCGCAACACCGAATTGCCCGGTATCCACACCCCGCCGCCCGACCGGGCGGACGAGCCGCCCCAGAACTGCGACTTCTCCACGATCACCGTGGTGAGCCCGTGCCTCGCCGCGGTGATGGCCGCGGCCATCCCCGCCGCACCCGATCCCACCACGACCAGATCGACGACATTGTCCTCGCTGTCGAATGCGTTCTCGGTCGACTGTGTCATTTCGCCACCCCCGGGTAGTTGTTCGTCGGAATCATCTTGCGAGTCATCAGCTTTCGACTCCCTTGCTCTCATTGCCGTCCGCCATGCCCCATCGGGGGTGCAGCACCGCATCGAGCGCCCCCTCGACGCAGACCGGGAGCGATGCCCCGCGGTTGCGTGGACTGCGAATCCACTGGCGGTAACCGAATTCCGCGGCGGCGAGCATCAGATGCACGAGAAGACCTGGGCGACTGTCGACCTCGGGATCGCGTCCCATTCGCTGTGCGACGAGCTCGACGAGCCTGGCCCGGTGCTCGGGCGCGATCAGCGTGACGCGATCCATCAGGTGGGGCGCGGTCCGGAAGGCCGCGCGCCACCGATCGATCTCCGACGCGCCGAGGGTGGTCGAGCGGGTCAGGATCGCCCGCGCCAGCGCCACGTCGGCAGGCTCGGATTCCGGCCGCTGTTCCACGAGCGCCACGATGCCGGCACCACCTTCGTGCACCGGCTCCAGCAGCAGGTCCTCCTTGCTGCGCACGTGGCGGAAGTACGTACTCGGCGACACCCCCGCGGCCGCCGCGATCTGTTCGGTGGTCACGGCATCGAAGCCGTCCCTGGCGAACAGCTCGAACGCGGCGCGCTGAAGGTCCGCACGGACCTGGAGGCGCTGCCTCTCACGTAGCGACATCGACAACGCCTTCCTCCCGCACAGGAACCCACCTGAGCTCGCCGAGCGACATCTGCAATGACATCGCTAATTGACAGCATCTACGAATGTGACAGTTTCTGTCAAGAACGGAGATACTCTCGTGCCCGGGGCAGAACGGTTCATCGCAAAAGCGCGCCTCACGGATCGGAGGGCACTCGTCAGGGCAGCAGCCCCCGGCGCCTGGCCTCGACCACGGCCTCGTGGCGGCTGCCCACCTCGAGCTTGGCCATCAGGTTGCGCATGTAGGTCTTCACCGTCTCGACACTGAGCGAGAGGCGATCGGCGATCTCCGCGTTGCGGCAACCGAGCGCGACATACGAGAGCACGTCGAACTCGCGCGCGGACAGCGTCACCGACGGATCCGCACCGCCTGCGGTCAGCGACCGCAGCGTCTCCTCGACCGCGCGCAACTGCGTGACGAGCGACTCGTCGGCGACCCTTCCCGCGAGGTCGCGCAGCGCGAGGTAGCTCTCGATGATCCGTTCGGATGCCGCCGCACCGCGTCCGGGCGCCCCCGGCCCCGCGCCTGCGTTGGCGAGCATCGCGACGCGGCGGTCCACCTCGTCGCGGATCTCGATCTCCCGCGCCAGCCGGTTCGCGGACCGCATCACCTCGCCCGCCATCACGTCGCCGATCGGTTGTCTCGACCGCAGGCCTCCGTAGATCGCCGCCCGCGTCGCGCCGCGCACCACGACCGGCACCGCGAGCAGGGACTCGATGCCCTCCCTGGCGACCTGGACGTCGTAGTCGTGGGTGATGTGGCTGGAGTTGAAGTAGTCGGCGGCGGCCTCGGGACGCTGCTCGGCCATGGCGCGGCCGCCCAGCCCACAGCGGGCGTCGATCACCAGCCCTCGCAACACCGCGCTGCGGGTGCCCGCGAACCCGGACAGTCGCATCCGGCCGTTCTCGACGGCGCCTGCGAACAGGACGGGGAAGGGCGTGCGACCGCGCAGGAGCCGCAGCTCACCGCGCAGCGCGTCCTCGTCGCTCGGTCTCATCACGTCGTTCATCAGCACATACCCACTTCGTAGGGTAGCGGCCGCCCGCGAGTGGGCCATAGCGTCGTCGGCAACCGTCTGTAAGCCCCGTCACACGAGGTAGCCGCATGCCCACCACCCCGACCGCCAACCACTCCGAGCTCAGCCCGCTGCGCTTCCTGGAACGCTCGGCGGCGGTCTTCCCCGACCGCACCGCGATCATCCACGGCCACCGGCACTACACCTACCGGGAGTTCGCGGCGGAGGTCGAGCAGCTCGCGCACGCGCTGCGCGGGCGGATCGATCCCGGCGACCGGGTCGCCTACCTCTCGCCGAACACCCCGGAACTGCTGATGGCGCATTTCGCGGTGCCGCTGGCCGGGGGTGTGCTGATCGCGCTGAACTCGCGGCTGGCCGGGCCCGAGCTCGAATACATCCTCGAGCACTCCGGCACCCGCATCCTGTTCGTCGACTCGGAGTTCCTCGGCTCGGTCACCACCGTCCGTGACCGGGTCTCGTCGGTGCACGAGATCGTCGAGATCCCCGACTCCACCATCACCCTCGCCGACCCGGTGACCGGCGTCGCCACCGCCCTCTACGACGACTTCCTGCGCACCGTAGACGGCGTGCGGGCGGAGCCGCTGGTGTGGGGCGTCGACGACGAGCAGCGGACCATCGCGATCAACTACACCTCGGGAACCACGGGAAAACCCAAGGGCGTCATGTACTCCCACCGCGGGGCGTACTTGAACTCCTTCGGCGAGACCTTCCACAACGGGTTCACCGGTGACACCAAGTACCTGTGGACGCTCCCGATGTTCCACTGCAACGGCTGGTGCACGCCCTGGGCCGTCACCGCGGCAGGCGGCACCCACGTGTGCCTGCGCGCGGTGCGGGCCGACGCCATCTGGGATGCCATCGACACGCTCGGCATCACCAACCTGTGCGGTGCACCGACCGTGTGCTCGACCATCGCCGACGCGCCGCAGGCGCACCCCCTCGCGACCCCGCTGCGGATCACCACCGCGGGGGCTCCCCCGTCCCCGACGGTGATCGGGCAGCTCGAGACGCTCGGCGCGACCGTCGTCCACGTCTACGGCCTCACCGAGGTGTACGGGCCGTACACGATCTGCGAATACCAGGAGTCCTGGGACAAGTGCTCGCCCGAGGAACGCGCGGTGCTGATCTCGCGGCAGGGCGTCGGCATGCTGCAGGCCGAGACGGCACGCATCGTCGATCCGCAGATGCGCGACGTGCCTGCCGACGGCGAGACGATGGGCGAGATCGTGCTGCGCGGCAACAACGTGATGCTCGGCTACTACCGGGACCCCGAGGCCACCGCGGAGGCCTTCGCGGGCGGCTGGTTCCACACCGGCGACCTCGGCGTCATGCACCCGGACGGCTACATCCAGCTCAAGGACCGGGCCAAGGACATCATCATCTCCGGCGGCGAGAACATCTCCACCGTCGAGGTGGAGCAGGCCATCGTCTCGCACCCTGCGGTCGCCGACGTCGCGGTGGTGGGGGTGCCCGACGAGAAGTGGGGTGAGCGCCCCAAGGCATTCGTGCTGCTCAGGCCCGGCGCCGAGGCGACGGTGGACCAGCTCGTCGCGCACACCCGCGGCCTGCTGGCCGGCTACAAGGTGCCAAGGGACATCGCCTTCGCCGCGGACCTGCCGCGCACCCCGACCGGGAAGATCCTCAAGTACCAGCTGCGGTCCGGCGCCGAGGCCGCTACCCGCGGGTAGCAGAATGACCCTCGAGACAAGACGACCGACACGCGTTTGGAGATGACAGTGGAGCTAGTCGGAGTGATCGGTGGCGGCACCATGGGTGCCGGCATCGCAGAGGTGTGCGCCAAGGCCGGGAGCTCGGTTCTCGTCCTGGAGACCAAGCAGGAATTCGCGGACGCCGCCCAGGCCAGGATCGCGACGTCGATCGGCCGTGGCGTCGCCAAGGGCAAGATCACCCAGGAGGAGGCGGACGCCGCGATCGCGCGGGTGCGCGTGACCCTCGACATCGAGGAGTTCGCGGACCGCGACCTGGTCATCGAGGCAGCCCCCGAGATCGAGTCGCTGAAGTACGAGATCTTCGGCAAGCTCGACAAGATCGTCAAGCCGTCCGGCATCCTGGCGACCAACACCTCCTCGATCCCGGTCATCAAGGTCGCGGGTGCCACCCAGCGCCCCGAGCAGGTCGTCGGCGTGCACTTCTTCAACCCGGTGCCGGTGATGCCGCTGGTGGAGATCATCTCCACGCTGGTGACCTCCCCCGAGGCCGCCAAGGCCGTCACCGACTACGCCAAGGACACCCTGCGCAAGACCACCGTGCAGGCCGGGGACCGCTCGGGCTTCATCGTCAACGCGCTGCTCATCCCGTACCTCACGTCGGCAATCCGGATGCTCGAGTCCGGCTACGCCACCGCCGAGGACATCGACGCTGCGATGAAGGGCGGCTGCGGCTACCCGATGGGCCCGCTCACGCTGCTCGACACCGTCGGCCTCGACGTCACGCTGGCCGCGGCGGAGTCGCTGTACGCCGAGTTCGCCGAGCCGCACTACGCCCCGCCCGCGCTGCTGCGCCGGATGGTCGAGGCCGGTCGTCTCGGCAAGAAGTCGGGCCGCGGCTTCTACGACTACAGCAAGTAGGCGCTTCGCGCCTGTGAGTCCTTCTGGCCCGCATGGGGACCAGAAGGACTCACAGGCGGCGCAGCCGCCCGAGGGAGGCAACGATGGCTCTGCTGATACCCGGCCGATTCAACGGCCCGGACAACTCCGGCAACGGCGGCTACGTCGCCGGCCTGCTCGCCGCCACCCTCGACCCGGGACCGGTCACCGTCTCACTGCGCCGCCCGCCGCCGCTCGACACCCCGATGGAGGTGGCCACCGCGGACGGTCGGTCCGTCGCGCAGGACGCCGACGGCGCCATCGTGGAGGCCAGGCTCGCCGCCGCCGAGGAGGAGTTGCCGCGGGTGCTCGCGGTCGACCTGTCCGCCGCGCGAGCAGCGGCCGAGCGGTTCCCCGGCCACCTCGCTCACCCGTTCCCGCGCTGCTTCGTGTGCGGCAGCGCCCGCGATCGTGGCGACGGCCTGCGGCTGTTCTCGGGGCCCCTCGACGACGGGCGCTCCGCGTGCGTCTGGCACGTCGAACCCGACGTCGCCGGGCAGGCGGAGTTCGTGTGGGCCGCACTCGACTGCCCCGGCGCGTGGACCGCGCACGACAAGATGCCGATGGTGCTCGGCTCGATCACCGGACTGGTCTCGGCGCTGCCCGAACCCGACGAGGACTGCGTCGTCCTCGGCGAGCTCCTCGGCACCGAACGTCGCAAGGTGTGGACGGCGACCACCGCGTACGGGTCGGACGGCCGCGAACTCGGCCGCGCACACGCCACGTGGATCACGATCTAGCGGGGTAGCGTTCGGCGCATGGACGCGCTGGGTGCGACGGTCCGCCTGCGCTCGACCAAGGGCCGCTGGGTGGTGCTCGCGACGGTCCTCGGCTCCGCGCTGGCCATGCTCGACGCGACCGTCGTCAACATCGCGTTGCCGCGGATCGGCGAGGACCTCGACACCGACGTCGCCGGCCTGCAGTGGGTGCTGAGCGGGTACACCCTCACCCTGGCCTCCCTGATCCTGTTGGCGGGCGCGCTCGGCGACCGCCTCGGCAGACGCAAGATGTTCATCTGGGGCACCGTCTGGTTCGCCGCCTCCTCGCTGCTGTGCGGGCTGGCTCCGAGCATCGAACTGTTGGTGCTGGCCCGGATCCTGCAGGGAGTCGGGGCCGCCCTGCTGACCCCGGGCAGCCTCGCGCTGCTGTCCGCCGCCATCGACCCCGACGACCGCGGCGCGGCGATCGGGCTGTGGTCCGGCCTCGGCGGTGTCGCTGGCGCGGTCGGTCCGCTGCTCGGCGGCTGGATCGTGGAGGTGTCGAGCTGGCGGGTGGTGTTCCTGATCAACCTCCCGCTCGCGGCCGCGGTGGTGTGGGTGGCCGCGCGGCACGTGCCGGAGAGCCGCGACCCGCACGCCCACGGCCGGCTCGACGTGCTGGGCGCCGCGCTCGCCGCCCTCGCCCTCGGCGCGCTGACCTACGGCCTGATCGGCGGGCAGTGGGCCGCCGTCGTCCTCGGGCTGCTGCTGTTCGCGGCGTTCGTCGTCGTCGAGCGGCGCTCCGACAATCCGCTGGTCCCGCCCGCGCTGTTCCGCTCGCGGGTGTTCGTCGCCGCGAACCTGGTGACCCTGGCGGTGTACGCCGCCCTCGGCGGGGTGTTCTTCCTGCTCGTGCTGGAGCTCCAGCTCGCGGCCGGCTACTCGCCGTTGGCCTCCGGCCTCGCCACCCTGCCCATCACCGGCCTGATGCTGGTGCTCTCCTCGCGGGCGGGCCGCTTCGCCCAGCATCACGGGCCGCGCCTGTTGATGACGGTCGGGCCGCTGCTCGCCGCGACGGGCCTGCTGCTGATGCTGCGGATCGGCCCAGGCGCCGCGTACCTGACCGACGTGCTGCCCGGCGTCCTGGTGTTCGGGCTCGGACTGTCGGCGCTGGTGGCGCCGCTGACCGCCGCGGTGCTCACCTCGGTGTCGACCGACAGGGCCGGGATCGCGTCGGGGGTGAACAACGCGGTCGCGCGCAGCAGCCAGCTGCTCGCGGTCGCGGCGCTGCCGGGGCTGGCCGGGATCGCGGGCACGGGCTTCGCCGATCCGGAGACCTTCTCGCACGGATTCGACGTCGCGATGCTGATCTGCGCGGGCCTGCTGGTGCTCGGCGCGGCGCTGGCCGCGGCGATGATCCCAGCGGGGGTCCCCGTCGTGATCGACGAGGAATCCGTGGCATGCCGCCCGCACTGCGACATCTCGGCTCCCGCGGTGCAGCCGGCCCGGAGGCCGTGACGCACGCCCGGTTCATCCGGGCGGCCGCCGATCGTGGAGGATTCGCGACGCCGTGATCGCGAGCACGATCGCACCCCAGTCCGGTCCGACCAGAAAAGAGTCCACACCCGATGCCTCGTCACCGCCGAATCCCGACCCTCGCCGTGACCGCCACCTGCCTGGTCGCGTTGTCCGCATGCAGCACAGCCGACGTGACGGACGCCGCGTCACAGCTGTCGGCGCGCGCACAACAAGCCGTCGACCACTCCGTCGCCGCCCGCGATGTGTTGAGCGCCGAGAACGGCATGGCGGCCGCAGCCGCGGCCTGCGAGCTGTACGCCGGATGGGAGGGCATGAACGCCGACGTGCGGTCCGCGCTCGCCCCGGTGGTCACCGACCAGCTCGAGCGGTACACGACCGACGGCGACCCGGTGGTGGCATCGGTCGTACAGCTGACGATCGCCCTCGTCGGCGGCGGCGCGGTCGACGCGAACCAGGCACTGGTGGCCCAGCTGCAGGAGTCGTGCCGGGCACTCTGACACCGTTCGGTCTTCCCAAACGTCGCGGGTGCTGGAACCGTGGTCCGTGGGGCGTCGCACCCCGCACCGACCGAGAGGAGCAGCAATGCCCACCCGTTCGAGCTACAAGCAGGGAACCCCGAGCTGGGTCGACCTGTCCACCACCGACCCCGAGGCCGCGAAGGTGTTCTACGCCGGGCTCTTCGGCTGGGAGTTCGAGGACATGCCGACAGCCGAGGGCGGCATCTACTCGATGGCGAAGCTGCGCGGCGAGTACGTCGCCGCGGCCTCCGCGATGCCGCCCGATGTGCCCGAGGACCTGCCGCCGGTGTGGAACACCTACCTTGCGGTCGACGATGTCGACGCGGCCACCGCACGGGTGACCTCCGCGGGCGGCCGGGTGTTGGCCGGCCCCTTCGACATCGACCCGTCGGGCCGGATGGCGTTCGTCGTCGACCCGGTCGGCGCCGCGGTCGGCCTGTGGCAGGCAGGCACCCACATCGGCGCGGGACTGGTCAACGAGGCGGGCACGCTGATCTGGAACGAGCTGATCACCGCCGCACCCGACGAGGCGCTCCCGTTCTACGAGGCCGTGCTCGGCCTCACCGGGACGACCACGGACATGGCGGGCGGCCAGTACACGGTGCTCCAGGTCGGTGAGGATCAGGTCGGCGGCTGCGCCCGGCCCCGGGTGCCGGGCATCCCCGCCCACTGGCACGTGTACTTCGCCACCGAGAACGCCGACGACACCGTCGCGGCGATCAGGGCGTCCGGCGGCAAGGTCCTGGCCGAGCCGTTCGACGTGCCCGAGGTCGGCCGGATGGCCGTGGTCTCGGACCCACAGGGGGCGGTCTTCAGCGTGATCCAGCCACCGGCCGGACAGTGAGAACCCGAGGAGCCTGACATGGCGCTGGGATGGCTGGAACTGCAACGCCGCTCCCACGTCGAGTTCGGGACCCGCATCGAGGCGGTCACCGACTGGTCCGCCCCGACCCCCGACACCGACTGGGACACCGAGCAATTGGTGCGGCACGTGATCACCGAGCAGCAGTGGGTGCCGCCGCTGGTCGGTGGGCTCACCGTCGCGAAGGCGCAGGCGCACGTGCACCCGCTCGGCGACGACCTCGTCGCGGAGTGGCGGCGTTACTCGGGGCTGGCGACCGCGGCGTGGGCCGTGGCTCCGCCCGCCACCGAGGTGCACCTCTCGTACGGCACCGTGCCCCTCGAGCGGTACCTGCGCGAGCAGGTGTTCGACGTGACCGTGCACAGCTGGGACCTGGCCAGGGCGGCAGGCCTCGACGAGGGCATCGACCCCGAGCTGGTCGCCGCGGTCTGGGAAGAGGCCGAGGCACAGCGCGAGATGCTGAGTGCCAGTGGGCTGTTCGCACCTCACGTCGCGGTGCCGGACGACGCGCCGCTGCAGGTGCGCCTGCTGGCCCTGACGGGACGCGATGCCCGTTCCGTGCCAACACCGGACCGACCGGAGGATGATGATGAGCGTGCCCACTGACCCGAACGCCCCCGACATCAAGCCCCGCAGCCGCGACGTCACCGACGGCCTCGAGAAGACGGCCGCGCGCGGCATGCTGCGGGCGGTCGGCATGGGCGACGCCGACTGGGGCAAGTCGCAGATCGGGGTGGCGTCCTCGTGGAACGAGATCACTCCATGCAACCTCTCGCTCGACCGGCTAGCCAAGGCATGCAAGGACGGCGTGTTCGCGGGCGGCGGCTATCCCCTCGAGTTCGGCACCATCTCGGTCTCGGACGGCATCTCGATGGGCCACGAGGGCATGCACTTCTCGCTGGTCTCCCGCGAGGTCATCGCCGACAGCGTCGAGACGGTGATGCAGGCCGAGCGGCTCGACGGCTCGGTCCTGCTCGCGGGCTGCGACAAGTCGCTGCCCGGGATGCTGATGGCCGCCGCGCGGCTCGACCTGGCCAGCGTCTTCCTCTACGCAGGCACGATCCTGCCCGGCATCGCGAAGCTGTCCGACGGCAGCGAGCGCGAGGTGACGATCATCGACGCGTTCGAGGCGGTCGGCGCGTGCTCGCGCGGGCTGATGAGCCGCGAGGACGTGGACGCCATCGAGCGGGCCATCTGTCCCGGCGAAGGCGCCTGCGGCGGGATGTACACGGCCAACACGATGGCCAGCGCGGCCGAGGCGATGGGCATGTCGCTGCCCGGCAGCGCGGCACCGCCCGCCACCGACCGGCGGCGAGACGGCTACGCCCGGCGCAGCGGCGAGGCCGTGGTCGAACTGCTCCGACGCGGGATCACCACCTCGGACATCATCACGAAGGAGTCGCTGGAGAACGCTATCGCGGTGGTGATGGCCTTCGGCGGGTCCACCAACGCGGTCCTGCACCTGCTCGCGATCGCACACGAGGCGAGCGTCGACCTGAGCCTGGACGATTTCGCCCGCGTCGGCGCCCGCGTCCCGCACCTGGCCGACGTGAAACCCTTTGGCAAGCACGTGATGACGGACATCGATCGCATCGGCGGCGTGCCGGTGATGATGAAGGCCCTGCTCGACGCGGGTCTGCTGAACGGCGACTGCCTGACCGTCACCGGGCGCACGGTGGCGGAGAACCTCGCCGAGATCGCCCCGCCCGACCCCGACGGCAAGGTGGTTCGGGCGATGAGCGCACCGATCCACCCGACCGGCGGCATCACGATCCTGCGCGGGTCGCTGGCGCCCGGTGGCGCGGTGGTCAAGTCGGCCGGCTTCGAGTCCGACGTGTTCACCGGCACGGCAAGGGTTTTCGATCGTGAACGGGCCGCACTCGATGCGCTCGAGGATGGCACCATCACCTCGGGCGACGCCGTCGTGATCAGGTACGAGGGACCCAAGGGCGGGCCCGGCATGCGGGAGATGCTCGCGATCACCGCGGCCATCAAGGGCGCGGGCCTCGGCAAGGACGTCCTGCTGCTCACCGACGGCCGCTTCTCCGGCGGCACCACCGGGCTGTGCGTCGGGCACGTGGCGCCCGAGGCCGTCGACGGTGGCCCGATCGCGTTCGTGCGCGACGGCGACCAGATCCGGCTCGACGTGGCGTCGGGCAGGCTGGACGTGATGGTCGAGGAGGCCGAGCTGACGCGGCGGGCGGAGGGCTGGTCGGCGCTGCCGCCTCGCTACACCAGGGGCGTGCTGGCCAAGTACTCGAAGCTGGTCGGCTCGGCGTCGCGCGGAGCCGTGTGTGGCTGAGGACACCGCGAACGGCCGCCCCACCCCGCCCGAATTCGCACTGATCCAGGCCGAGGTGGAGCGGAACCTGCTCGGCGGCGACGTCAAGTACACGCGCGCGCAGGCGACCGCGGCGGCAGGCGTGCCCCTCGAACGCGCACAACGGCTGTGGGTGGCGATGGGTTTCGCGGTGGACTCGAACCCGGACACGCCGATGTTCACCGATGTGGACGTCGACGCCCTGCGCACCATCACCTCGCTGGTCGACATGGGAATCATCGACGCCGAGCTCGAGGTGCCGGTCACCCGCGCGCTTGGTCAGTCCTTCGCGCGGCTGGCGGAGTGGCAGCTCGGGCTGCTCAACAGCCACATCCTCGACCGGGTGAAGCAGGCGGGCGGATCCGATCAGGCCGACGTCCTCGCCGTCGCGGCACAGGCGACCCTGGTCGCCGAACAGATGCTGCCTGCGCTGGAGAAGCTGCAGTCGTACGTGTGGCGCAGGCACCTCGCCTCCAACGCCGCACGGTTCCTCGACAGCGCGGGCGACGGCACCGACAGCCGCACCCTGGTGATCGGATTCGCGGACATGGTCGGCTACACCAGCCTGACCCGGCGCATCGACATCGATGAACTGACCCGCCTGCTCGAGGACTTCGAGTCGACCGCGATGACGGTGATCAACCAGGGGCGCGGTTGGGTGATCAAGAACCTCGGTGACGAGGTGATGTTCGCGGTCGAGGACCCCGCCGACGCCGCGCGGATCGCGCTCGCGCTGCAGGATGCCGCCCTCGCCACCGTTGACCTGCCCGCCCTCCGGGTCGGCCTGGCCATGGGCCCAGTCCTGCTGCGGTTCGGTGATGTGTACGGGTCCGTGGTGAACATCGCTGCGCGCCTGACCAGTTCGGCCCGGCCCGGGGCCGTGCTGGTCGACGCCACGCTCGCCGCGGCGCTGGAGGGCGAGGACGATCTCGAGCTCAGGTCGCTGCGGTCGCTGCGTGTGCGTGGGTTCAGCCGTCTCAAGGCGTACGCGCTGCGGCGGGCACACGACGCCTGAGCCGGACCGTCGCCGAGCGTCAAATCTGCATTCACCGGCCCGTCACCTCGGACCTGCACACTGCGGCCCATGCCAGCAGTACGTCCCCCGGCCGCACCCCTGCGCGGCCGGTACATCTGTCTCGAACCCCTTTCTCCCGCAGACCTTCCCGAGCTCTGTACGGCGATCGCGGACCCCCGGGTGTTCGCGGGCGGTTTCGGCGGCGGCAGCGCGGGCTACCGGCCCGACCGGGACGACTTCCTGGCCTGGGCGAGGGAGTACCTGCAGTTCGACCGCTGCAACGTCTACGGGGTCCGGGTCCGCGGTGGCGCGCACGACGGCGCCCTCGTCGGCACCACGTCCCTCGGCGACTTCGACGAGGCCACCGAATCCGCGCACATCGGCTGGACCGCCTACGACCCCCGGGTCTGGGGCAGCGCGGTCAATCCCGAGGCGAAGCTCCTGCTGTTCGGGCTCGCCTTCGAGAGCGGCTTCGGCCGCGTCAAGATCCAGGCGGACGCCGCGAACGTCCGCTCGCGCTCGGCCATCGAGCGGCTCGGCGCCGTGCTCGAGGGCGTGCTCAGGCGGGACAAGCGGAGAGCGGACGGCGCGTGGCGCGACACCGCGATCTACTCGGTGCTCCGCGCGGAATGGCCGGCCGTGCGGTCCGGGCTGCACGCGCGGCTCGACGCGCTCGGAGGCGAACCCATCGGATACCGGGCCGTCGACCAGGCACTCAGCGCCTGACCGGGCGAGCGGGGGACTGCCGCGTTCGCCCTACCCGCGCAGTCGCTCCCCCTCCGCCTCCAGCAGCTCCTCGTAGGCCGCCGCCAGCTCCCGCAGCGCGCCTGCGCAATCCCCGGTGTACGCGGGCCCGTGCATGAGCCCGAGGGTCCGGGGCGCGAGGTCGGCCAGGCCCCGGATGGTCGGGCCGAGGGCGGGGGTCAGCGCCGTCGCGTGCCCCAACTCCTCCCCCGCCAGCGCGGGACCGACGATCTCGCTGTCGGTGACGGCGGGGTGCCTGCCGAACGCGGTGAACAGGTCGCCGCACAGCAGCGTCGACGTCGTCTCCTCGTACACCAGGCAGGCGTCCCAGCCGTGCGGCACGTGCGGGGTGTCGATGTGACGCACGCGCCGAGCGCCCACCTCGATCACCTCGCCGTCCTGCAGCGGTCGGGGCCGCCGGTCCGCCAGATCGTCGACCTGGACAAAACAACTCAGCGCGCCGTGCGCGACCTCCGCGTTGGGCGCGGCCGCCAGCCACGAGTTCATCGACCCGCACTCGTCGGCCTCGACGTGGCCGAACGTGATCCACCGCAGCCGCTCGAGTGGGAGCACCCGGCCGACCGCCGCGGAGGTGAACGAGAACAGCGCGCGCTGGCCCATGTGGAACAGCAGGGGTTCGTCACCGTCGATCAGGTACTGGTTCATGACCAGGTTGGCGTCGCTGACGTAGGTCGAGAATCGGTAGACATCCGGTGCGATCTCGGTCGTCTCTGTGTCCATGTCCGGCTCCGCTCGCGTCACGGCCCCCCGATTCAGCCTGCGCGTCGGCGATGGCGAGCACAAGGCCCGCCGCGGCTACCGGAACGCCGACGCGCCCGTCAGCGCCTGCCCGATCACCAGTTGGTGCATCTCGGAGGTGCCCTCGTAGGTGAGCACCGACTCCAGGTTGTTGGCGTGCCGCAGCACCGGGTACTCGAGGGTGATGCCGTTGGCACCGAGGATGGTCCGGCATTCGCGGGCGATGGCGATGGCCTCACGGACGCTGTTGAGCTTGCCGAGGCTCACCTGCTCCGCACGCAACTCGTGGCGATCCTTGAGCCGCCCGAGGTGCAGCGCCAGCAGCTGCCCCTTGCCGAGCTCGAGCGCCATGTCGGCCAGCTTCGCCTGGGTCAGCTGGAACGCGGCCAGCGGCTTGTCGAAGACCTCGCGGCTGCCCGCGTAGTCGATCGCGGTCTCCAGGCAGTCGCGGGCGGCGCCGAGCGCACCGAAGACGATGCCGAACCGGGCCTCGCCGAGGCAGCTGAGCGGTCCCGACAGCCCGTGCGCCTCCGGCAGCATCGCCGATTCGGGGAGCCGCACGTCCTCGAGCACGAGCTCCGCGGTGACCGAGGCCCGCAGGGACAGCTTGTGTTTGATCTCGGGCGCCGAAAAGCCGGGGCTGTCGGCGGGGACCAGGAATCCGCGGATGCCGTCGTCGGTGCGCGCCCACACCACGGCGACGTCGGCGACCGATCCGTTCGTGATCCACATCTTGGTGCCGCTGAGCACCCAGTCACCGCGGTCCCGCTTGGCGGAGGTGCGCATCCCCGCGGGGTTGGAGCCGAAGTCGGGTTCGGTCAGCCCGAAGCAGCCGAGAGCCTCCCCCGCGGCCATCCGCGGCAACCACTGCTGCTTCTGCTCCTCCGAACCGAAGCGGTGGATGGCGAACATCGCCAGCGACCCCTGCACGGACACCAGGCTCCTGACGCCCGAGTCGACGGCCTCGAGCTCCAGGCAGGCCAGCCCGTAGGCCGTCGCGCTCGTGCCTGCACAGCCGTAGCCCTCGAGGTGCATGCCGAGCAGCCCCATCCCGCCCAGCTCCGCCGCGAGCTCGCGGGCGGGCAGCGTGCACTGCTCGAACCATCCCGCGACGTGCGGCCGGATCCGCTCCGCGGCGAACCTACGGACGGTGTCCCGGATCGCCAGCTCCTCCTCGTCGAGCAGCGAGTCGAGCGAGAACAACTGGGAGACGCTCTGGGGCACGGACATCGGATACCTCCGCTGCGGTCAGGCGCCCATCGGCGCCGGTTCGATCAGACGCCGTCGGCACCGAGCGCAGCAAGCGTGCTCTGCGCCTCGGCGAGCTGCCTGCTCAGTTCCTCGACCCGCTTGGCGGCGGCATCGCGGGCCGCGGTGAGCACCGATGCCACCGCCTGTTCGGCGGCGGGGTCACCGAGCTCGCGCACCGCGCGCTCCACCGCATCGGCCGACACGGGGGCCGCGCGGCCGGGGCGCCGCTCGCCGTGGGTCACGGTCACCGTCCACTCGTTGCCCGCCTCGGCGTGCAGGGTGACGCTCACGCTCGTCGGATCCTTCGGCCGGCGTGCACGTTTCGCGGGCGCGGCCGCCGGCCCGTCCTGGTGAGCTGATTCCGGCCTCGGCGCGAGCGTCATCGATGCGGGGGTCTTCGGTGCGGTCACGGGCGCCTTCGCTCGGGTCGGGGTTGGTGCGGGTGCCGCGGGCTGCGCGGTCTTCGTCGGGGCTGCGGCCCTCACGGGGGCCGTTGTCGCCGGTGCAGCCTTCGCCGGTATGACCTTTGCCGGTGCAGCCTTGGCGGGAGCAGCCTTGGCGCCCTTCGCCTTTGCCGCAGCCGCAGGGATCCGGGTCAGCCGGAGCTCATCGGCCTCGAACGGCAACTCGTCGTTGACGCCCTTCGGCCGCAGCATCAGCGTGGTGCCCTGCACGGAGAGCACGCGCGCGGAACAGCCCGCGGCCAGGTTCAGGCTCGGTGTGGGTTCGATCAGATAGACGGTGGCGCGCTTCCCCGCGGCGAGTGCCTCGGTCAGCTCGATCAGATTCTGTGCGGTGAGGCCGTCGCCGCTTCGCTTACGTGGTGGCATTCCGGATTAGATCGGGCGATAGCCTGCGCCAACGCCACCCTGGGCGTTGATGTCGGCCATGATCACATCGATATTGGTGCCGAGTTCCGGTCCGATGCATGCGAATCCCACGTAGGCGTTGACCATGCCGACCAGGGTAGTGCCCCGCACAACCGGGCTTCCGGAGTCACCCTCGATAACGCACATCTGGGTCCACGTCTCGTGGGTCTGGACCAGGTCACCCCACGTGACGCCGCAGGTGTTGCCGGTGCGCAGACCCTCCTTGCACACGATGTCCGGGAAGTTGGCCGGCGCGCCGATGCCGGTGATGGTGACGCCGCCGACCCGGTTGACCGGGGTCACCTTGGCCGGGTTGAACTCGATCACCGCGTAGTCCCACTGGGTGCTCTTGCTGACCATGTGGCCGACGATGCCGGCTTCCTCGTTGTGCGAGGACGCGATTGCCATGCCCGGCTCGCCGCAGTGTCCTGCCGTGATACCGACCAGTCGACCCGCTCCGTCGTGCCCGATGGTGGTCAGCGTGCACAGGGCCTCACCTCCGACGATGATCCCGGATCCACCTCCGAGCACCGCTGGACCGGCGGCCGCCGCTGGACCGACTCCGACGAGGGCGAGCATGGCCGCCGCCATGGCGAATAGCACTGCGAGTCTTTTCAACATCGTCTGTCCCCTCCGGACGTCTGTCGTCGTCATGTCTCGGCCCCATCTCACCATTGATGATCGACTGGTTTTGTCGGCTGGGCCTCACGATCGAGCCGTGGGGTGCCTTCGATCATAGATCCGCGACTGCGTCGGCACCCAGCCTTTAGAGGGGGGAGGATTGTCCCGCCGATGCGCGGGCCGCGAGGAAGTCGTCGACGATCCGCGCACAGGCGTCGGGACCGAGCGGCCGGAGCGTCGCGAGTTTGGTGAACACCAACGGCCCGAGGAGCTGCGCCAGGGCCAGCTCGTAGTCGGTGTCCCCGAGCAGCGCCCTGGCCTCCGCGGTCGCGAAGATCCGGTCGAACGGCGTCCGGTACTGCTCGGCGATCTGGCTCCGCAACGACCGCAGCTCCGGGCGATCGGCACCGTCCGCCCCCTCCTTGGCGGCACGTTCGTCGAGGCCGGGCCCCATCCCCAGCCAGCACAGCGCGGTCAGCTGCATCGGTGCGGCCTCGATCAGCCGCGCCTGGTCCGTGAGCAGAGCGATGAGCTGCCCCCGCAGGTCACCGCCCTCCGGCACCGTTGCGGCAGGCGGGATCAGCCGACCGAACGCGGCCGCGACCAGTTCGGTTCCGCTGTCGAAATGCCGGTACAGCGTCGCGCGGGCCACCCTGGCCGCCCTGGTCACCGCGTCGATGGTGACGGCCTCGGTGCCGCCCTTGGCCAACAGCGCGGTGGCCGCATCGAGCAGTCGCGCACGCGAGCGGACCTTGCGGGGGTCCTCACGGGAATCGGTTTCGGCCGCCTCGGCGGGCTCGTCACCCATGCCACCTCCAATGACTGCGGGGTTGTGGAACCGTCGGTCTTCAAACGATACTGACAGTCTTGTTTTCTCCACCGGAGGCGCTGATGAACCGTCCGACCGAGTCCACCAGGACCAAGATGTCCGCACGAGAAGTATGGACGCTCACCGTGGTGTGCTCGGCCGTGGCGATGGTCATCGCGGCGGCGGCCGGACTGAACTCGGCACTGCCTGCCCTCGCGCTCGACACGGGCGCCACCCAGAGCGAACTGACCTGGATCGTCGACGGCTACACCCTGACGCTGGCCGCGCTGCTGCTGCCGGCCGGGGCACTCGGCGACCGGTACGGCCGTCGCGGGGTGCTGCTGGTCGGGCTGCTGATCTTCGCGGCGGCCTCCGCGCTGCCGATCTGGCTCGACTCCCCGCAGTGGCTGATCGGCTCACGGGCGATCGCGGGGATCGGCGCGGCACTGGTGATGCCCGCGACCCTGTCCCTGCTGACCGCGAGCTTCCCGCCCGAGCAGCGGTCCCGCGGCGTCGCGATCTGGGCGGGCGTCGCGGCGTCCGGCGGCATCGCGGGTCTGTTGGTGTCCGGCCTGCTGCTCGAGAGATGGCAGTGGCAGTCGATCTTCGTCGGGTTCGCCGCGGCCGCGGTCGCCCTGTTCGCGATCGCCTGGACGGTGCCCTCCTCGCGAGAAGAGGACTCGCCGCCGTTCGACCTGCTCGGCGCGGTGCTCGCCGTCACGGCCGTCGGACTCGTCGTGCTCGGCCTGCTCGAGGGTCCGGCCCGCGGCTGGCTCGATCCCGTCGTGCTGCTCGCGGTGGTCGGCGGACTGCTCGCGGCTGTCGCGTTCGCGATCGTCGAGATGCGACGCGCGCATCCACTGCTCGACGTCCGACTGTTCGGCGTGCGCGGGTTCGGCGCTGGTGCGGCCTCACTGACCCTGCAGTTCCTCGCCTCGTTCGGATTGTTCTTCCTGGTCATCCAGTACATGCAGCTCGTGCTCGGCTACAGCCCGCTGCAGGCCGGAATCGCCCTGGCGCCCATGGTCGTTCCGATGGTCGCGGTCTCCGCGATCACGCCGTGGCTGATCCCGAGGGTCGGCCAGCGCGCGCTGGCACTGTGCGGACTCGCGCTGGCCGGGGTGGGCCTGATCCTGCTCGGTGGGCTGGACATCGACGGCGGGTACGGCCAGGCGGTGGTGTCGTTGCTGATGTTCAGCGCCGGCCTCGGTCTGTGCTCGGCGCCCGCCACCACCTCGATCATGGAGAACACGCCGGATGACAAGCAGGGCGTCGCCTCCGCGGTCAACGACACCGCGCGCGAGGTCGGCGCGGCGATCGGTATCGCGGTGGCGGGCAGCCTGCTCGCCGCCACCTACAGCCGCGAGATCGCGCCCGCGGTCGCCGCGGTGCCGGAGGTCGCCAAGGATCCGGTCGGGGCGTCACTCGCGTCGGCGCTCGAGGTCGCCAAACGTGCAGGCCCGCAAGGCGAGCAGCTCGCCGATTTCGCTCGCGACGCCTTCATGGCCGGGATGTCGCACTCGTCGTATGTCCTGGCCGCGGTGATGCTGGTGTCGGCGGTGCTCGTCGGCGTCTGGGCACCGGGACGCGGGCGGACCGCCGGAACCGACGCCGAGGCGGCACCGACGGAGCTGGTCGCGGCCGCCGAACCCGAGTGATCGGCGGCCCCGGGGGTGAGCGTGGTCCGTGGGTGCCGCGTTCCCTGGCGGGTGGGCGTCAGGCGCCGGTGACGGTGAGCACCAGCAGCGCGAGGTTCAGTGCGACGATGACGGCCGTCGCCGCCCACGCCGCGACGGTGGTACCGCGCCGGTTGAGGTGCTCGCCCATCAGCCCGCGCTCGGAGGTCATCCGCACCAACGGCACGAGCGCGAACGGGATGCAGAAGCTCAGCACCACCTGACTGATCACCAGTGACAGCGTCGGATCGGCGCCCATCGCGAGCACGACCAGCGCCGGGATCAGCACCAGGATCCGGCGCAGCAGCATCGGGATCCGGAAGTGCAGCAGGCCCGACATGATCTCGGCCCCCGCGGCGCAGCCGACCGAGGTGGACGCGAGTCCCGAGGCGAGCAGGCCGATCGCGAAGATCACCGCGACCGCGGGGCCGAGGGCGCTGGAGATGGCCGCATGCGCGCCCGCGATGGTGTCAGTGCCCTCGATCCCGCGCAGCGCGGACGCGGCCAGCAACAGCATCGCGATGTTGACCGAGCCTGCGACGATCAGCGCGCCCACGACGTCGACCTTGGTGGCCTTGAGCAACCGGGGCAGCCTGCCCGGCTCGATGTCGCGGCCGTGCCGGTCGCGCGCGAGCGCCGAGTGCAGGTAGATCGCGTGCGGCATCACGGTGGCGCCGAGCATGCTCGCCGCCAGCAGCACGGTCTCGGTGCCCTCGAAGCGCGGCACCAGGCCTGCCAGCGCCTCGCCGCCCGAGACGTCGGTGAACGCCAGCCCGCTGACGAAGCCGAGCGTGATGATCGCGAGCATGCTCATCACGACGAACTCGAAGGTCCGCTGGCCGCGGCTCTGGGTGGCGAGGATCGCCATCGACACGACGCCGGTGATGAGGCCGCCGAGCGGCAGCGGCACCCCGAACAGCAGGTTGAGGGCGATCGCGCCGCCGATCACCTCGGCGAGGTCGGTGGCGACCGCGGCCAGTTCGGCCTGGACCCAGAAGGCCTTGCGCTGAGCGGGGCGGAGTCGATCGCCGAGCAGCTCCGGGAGTGAGCGCCCGGTGACCAGGCCCAGCTTCGCGGAGAGGTACTGCACCAGCACGGCCATCGCGTTGGCCAGCACCAGCACCCACACCAGCAGATAGCCGTACTTGGCGCCCGCCGTCAGGTTCGAGGCGACGTTGCCCGGGTCGACGTACGCGATCGCGGCGACGAATGCGGGCCCGGCCAGCGCGATGAGGCGGCCCTTGGCCGAGCCGGTACGCCTCGGCGCTCGCTCCGGCGTCGCGGCGCCGAGCTCCTCCACTGACAACGCCGTCCCCCTGTCGATTCGTGCATCCACCACTCTAGTTCGATAGACCATATCAGGAAGTTTGGTAAGCCAAACTCTCGATGCGCTGGACGACCGTCCGGTGACAGTTGTCACACCATGGGGGTAGATGTACAGGCGCAGTACCTGTTACTCGGTGTCACACAAATGGAGGACTGCTCATGACAACCGCGATGCCGCTGCAGCGCCCCGCGATCTCCGACCGCGAAGAAACGGCGAAGCGGTTGCTGGCGTCCTCCGCCCGCAAGTCCTACGACCCGATGATCGAGGTCGACTGGGAGGCCCCGGTACCGGACGACAAGTACGGCCTCACCCCCGAATGGAGCACCCTCTACGGCACCGCGCTGTGGGAGGAGATGACCCTCGAGCAGAAGGTCGAGCTCACCAAGCACGAGGCGGCCAGCGTCTCCAGCGTCGGCCTGTGGTTCGAGATCCTGCTCATGCAGATGCTGCTGCGCGACGTCTACGGCCGCGACAAGCACTCCCGCCACGTGCAGTTCGCCCTCACCGAGGTCGCCGACGAGTGCCGCCACTCGGTGATGTTCGCCCGGGCGGGCGAGCGCTTCGGCATGCCCAGCTACGGCCCGCACCCCGTCATCCACAGGCTCGGCCGGATCTGGGGCGGCTTCTTCAAGGGCGCCAACGCGTACGCCAGCGTGATGGCCGCCGAGGAGATCCTCGACATGATGCAGCGCGACTTCATGAAGGACGAGCGCGTGCAGCCCGTCACCCGCACGGTGAGCAAGATCCACGTCCTCGAGGAGGCCCGGCACATCCGCTTCGCCCGCGAGGAGGTCGGCCGCCGCCTGCAGGGCGCGAGCTGGACCCGACTGCAGATCGAGCGGCTCAACACCGCCGTCGTCGTCTACTTCGTGATGAAGTCGATGATCCGCAAGGACGTCTACGCGAACGCCGGCCTCGAGCCCGAGCGCGCCATCGCCGAGGCCAAGGCCAACCCGCACTACAAGGACAAGGTCCGCACGTCGGGCACCAAGCTCATGCAGTTCCTCGACAGCGCCGGCCTCGTCGGCGGTCCGTCCAAGCGCCTCTACAAGCGGGTCAACCTGCTCTGATCGCGCGGTCGGTCCGAGCGCGACCGGCGATCCGTCCCGCAGCCCCAGCTCCCGCACCTAGGAACGACTCTCATGGCATACGTGATCACCCAGGCGTGCTGCAACGACGCCTCCTGCGTTGCGACCTGTCCGGTGAACTGCATTCACCCGACGCCGGACGAGGCGCAGTTCCGGACCACCGAGATGCTGTACATCGAGCCGGACACGTGCATCGACTGCGGGGCCTGCGTGGACGCCTGCCCGGTCGCCGCGATCTTCCCCTCGGACCAGCTGTCCGAGGCGGACGCGCGATACGCGGAGATCAACGCGAACTACTACGAGAAGTACCCGCTGCAGGAGGGCTGGAATCCCCTCCGACCGACCGAGGCCAAGCGCTTCGATCTCGGCACCCTGCGCGTCGCCATCGTCGGCGCGGGGCCTGCCGCGTCGTATGCCGCCGAGCAGCTCCTCGTGCACTCGGACGTCGAGGTCGAGGTGTTCGAGAAGCTGCCGACCCCGTGGGGGCTGATCCGCGCTGGGGTCGCGCCCGACCATCCCGGCACCAAGGTCATCACCGACGCGTTCGAGTGGACGGCGGCCAAGGACGGCTTCCAGTTCCACCTCAACGTCGAGGTGGGCAAGCACCTGAGCCACGACGAGCTGATGGCCAACCACCACGCGGTGATCTACGCGGTTGGCGCCTCCAGCGACCGCAGACTCGACATCCCGGGCGAGGACCTGCCCGGCAGCCACGCCGCCACCGAGTTCGTGGCCTGGTACAACGGCCACCCGGACTACGCCGATCGTGACTTCGACCTGTCGGGCGAGCGCGCGGTGATCGTCGGCAACGGCAACGTCGCGATCGACGTGGCCCGCGTGCTCACCATGGACGTCGCCGAGCTCGCCGAGACCGATATCGCCGATCACGCGCTGGAGGCCCTGCGACACAGCAACATCCGCGAGGTGGTGCTGCTCGGGCGCCGCGGGCCCGCCCAGGCCGCGTATTCCACCCCCGAATTCCTCGCCCTCGGTGAGCTCGAGAATGTCGACGTCGTGATCGACCCGGCCGAGCTCGAGCTCGACGAGCTCAGCGCCCGTCTGCTCGAGAGCGGCGAGTACGAGCCGTCCACCGAGTTCAAGGTGCAGCTCGCCCGCGAATTCGCCGAACGCACGAGCACTCCCGGCCACAAACGGATCGTCTTCCGCTACCTGGCCTCGCCGACGGCCCTGCTCGGCACCGACCGCGTCGAGGCCGTCACCGTGGCGCGCAACGAGCTGGTCGCAGGCGCCGACGGCGCGCCGAGCGCCCGGCCGACCGCGGACTCCGAGACGCTGGAGGCATCCCTGGTGCTGCGCTCGATCGGCTACCGCGGGCGGCCGCTCGCGGGCGTCCCGTTCGACGAGCGTCGCGGCACCATCCCGAACGACGCCGGCCGGGTGCTCGAGTCCGCCGCGGGCGCGCCCGTCGACGGCGTCTACGTCACCGGCTGGATCAAGCGTGGACCGTCGGGCGTGATCGGGACCAACAAGGCCTGCGCCAAGGAAACCGTCCGGGGGCTGCTCGAGGACTTCCAGTCCGGCAGCCTGAGCCGACCGGTCGGCAGCCGCAAGGACCTGACCAAGCTGGTCGCGCAGCGCCAGCCCGCCCGGATCGACTACCGCGGCTGGCAGGCGATCGATGCAGCCGAGCGCGCCAGGGGCGCCGCCTCAGGGCGCCCGCGCGTCAAGATCACCGACGTCGACGAGATGCTCGGCGTAGCAAAGGCGCGACGCGCCCGTGCGTGGTTGCCGAGTCCACGGACTCGCTAGCCGCGCACGGGCTCCCGGCCGCCGAGCCCGACCCGCCGCACCAGCTGCGCGGTCACCGGGGTCAGCACGATCGCGACCGCCGCCGCGATCGACGCCCCGAACACCAGGCCCGCCGCCACGTCGTGCGGGTAGTGCACGCCACTGACCACGCGCAGCATCGCGACCACGACCGCGGTCGCCGCGGCGAGCACGCAGAGCCACACCCGGCGCGCCGCATAGCTGGCGAGCACCACCGCGGTCGCCAGCGCGGCGGCGATGCCGGAGTGGTTGCTGGGGAAGGACCAGTCGCCGAGCGGCGGACACTCCGCGAGGGCGTGTACACCGGGGACGGCGGTGCACGGCCGTTCCTCGGTCACCACCGATTTGACCGCCAGCGTCGCCAGTGCCGAGGCGGCGGCGCCCGCCCCGCCCGCGAGCCCGACCGCAAGGGAGTGCGTGTCGCCGCGGCCCCACCACAGCGCCGCCGCGAGCATCGCCGCGAGCGCGAGCAGCAGGACCTCCGCCGCCAGCTCGGTGAGGGTGCCCATCTCGCTCGGCCACGTGCTGGTGACGGCGTCCACCTGCCGGTACAGCGACGTCGAGGCGCCGAAGACCGGATTGGTGGCGACCTCGGACGGGCCGAACACCGCAAGGATCCCGGCGGCGAGGAGCAGGGCGGCAACGGCGAGCGGCCAGTGCCGCGGCGGGGAGGGGAGGCGTTCACGCATCCGCGGGAATTTACCCAGGGAAACTGGCAGGAAACTGAGAGTGACGACTTCGCCCCGTGAGTCCTTCCGGCCCCGAGGGGGACCAGAAGGACTCACGGGCGCCGGAGGCGACTATCCCCAGCGGGATTGGCCGCCGTCGAGCGGGATGGTGGCGCCGGTGAGGTAGCGGGCGTCCTCGCCGACCAGGAACACCACCGCCCTGCCGATGTCCGCCTCCGGCTCGCCGACGCGGCCGAGCGGGATGCCGGCGACGAACTCGGCGGCTTCCTCCGGGTTCTTGTCCATCCACCACTCCAGCGCGGGCGTGAGCGCGTGCGGGGCGACGTTGTTCACGCGGATCCCGTCGGCGCCCCACTCGCCTGCGGCGGCCCGGGTGAGCACCCGCATGCCCTCCTTGATGGCGCCGTACACGCCGTAGTTGCTGGCGTCCCAGCGGACTGCCGCCGAGGTCACCAGGTTGATGACGGAGCCACCGCCGCGCGCCTTCATGTGCGGGTGGCAGGCCTGCATCAACCGGAGCGTCGCGAGGGGTCCGGAGGCGAAGGCGCGCTGGAAGTCGTCGTCCTTGACCTTGAGTAGCGGGCCGGGCCTGCTGTCGTTGGCGTTGTTCACCAGGATGTCGATGCCGCCCAGTTCGGTGACGGTCTTGTCCACCGCCGCCGTGATGTCGTCGCCGTCGGAGACGTCACAGCGCACCGGGATCGCGGTTCCACCGAGCTCGCGGATGGCCGCGACCGTGGTGTCGAGCTTGGATTCGGTCCGGCCGGCCACCGCGATCGCGACGCCCTCCTTGGCGAGGGCGAACGCGATGCCCTGACCGATTCCCTGACCCGCGCCGGTGATCAGCGCGACCTTTCCCTCGAGAGTCCCCATGTGCCAGTGCTCCGATCTGTGAGAGTGCTTGTGGCTCAGCCGAGCTCGGGATGGGTGGCAATGTAGCGCGCCGGGTACTCGCCGCCGCCGTGAACGGCGATATCGGCCCCGTTCACGTACGAGGACAGTGACCCACCGAGGAACAGGCAGGCGCCCGCGATGTCCGCAGGCACCGCCATCCGGCCGATCGGCAGCGTGCGGGTGACCGCCGCTCCCCCGTCCGCTCCGTACACCGACGCGGCGGCCTCGGTGCGGATCAGCCCGGTGGTGATGTGGTTGACCCGGACCTTCGGTGCCCACTCGAGCGCCAGCGCCCTCGTCAACACCAGCAGCCCACCCTTGGCCGCCGAGTACGCGGCGGTGCCGGGCTGCGGATCGTGTGCGGAGACCGAGCCGATGTTGACGATCGACCCACCCTCCTCCTGCGCCTGCATCAGCCGGTTCGCGGCCTGCGCAACATAGAAGGGCGCCAACAGGTTCAACGCGACGATCTTCTCGACAAATCGGGGCGAGACCTCGGCCGCGTCGGCATCGGGCGAGCCGCCCGCGTTGTTGATCAGCACGTCGAGCCCGCCCATCGCGGCATGTGCGCTCTCGACCATGGCGCGCACCGCGTCGGCGTCACGGACGTCCACCGGCAGGAACGCCGCCCGGCGACCGTCGGCCTCGGGCACCGTCTCGGGTTCGCTTCGCGCGCAAACGGTGACTTGCGCGCCCGCCGCGAGGAACGTCTCCGCGGTGACGCGACCGATCCCCTTCGTGCCCCCGGTGATCAGGACCGACTTGCCTGTGAAGTCGGCGGGGTTGGCGACGGCCATCGCGGTCAGCCCGCGAACCGGGCGCGCGCGCCCGCGATGGCCACGGTGTCCGCGCCGACCTCGAACTCGACCGCGTCGCCGTCGCGCCAGCCGCGCACGGGCAGGATCTGGCCGGGGAACACCGGCGCGGAGAACCGTCCCGACAACTCCACCAGGTCGGCGGGGTGCGCGCCGAGCGCGCGTGCCAGCGGCAGCGTGCTCGCGGCGAGGGTGCACAGGCCCTGCAGGATCGGCCGCGGCTGGCCGATGCGCTCGGCGGCGGCCGGGTCGATGTGGATGTGGTGGAGATCGCCGGTCAACCGGTAGAGCGCGGCCTGGGTCTCGAAGGTCGCCAGCTCCGCCGACAGGTTCGGCTCACCCTCCGGCGCGGGGGGCTTGGACGGACCCCGCTCACCGCCGAATCCGCCCGCACCCGGCGCGAACAGCGACCAGGTCGCCACGAAGTACTCGCACTCGACCTTGACCTCGAACACGGCCGCGGCGCCCTTGTCCCAGACCTCGCCGACGGAGGCGGTCAGGGTCAGCTCGCCGCTGCGCGGCAGGGGCTTGAGCACCGTCAGTTCCTGCGACCCGTGCAGCGCGGTCTTGGTGTCGAAGGCGCCCCGCGAGCCCAGCTCGTCGGGGGCCCACTGGGCCAGGGTCAGCGCGAAGGTCGGCAGCACGCGCAGCCGGTCCTCGAACACCAGGTCCAGCTCGGTGGCCTCGGCCCCGACCGCGAGCGCGTACACGATCGCGTCGCGTTCGGTGTAGGTCACCGTGCGGGTGCCGAGGTCCACGCCGCGCCAGGCGCCGGCCGGCTTCTGCTCCACTGCCGTCATTCTTCGGTCCTTCCAGATGTTTCAGGTCAGGCGGCGCCGAGGATCAGACCGCTCGTGGGAACCGCGGTTCCCGCCGTGACGATCACGTTCTCGACACCCTCGGGCTGGTTGGTGGACGTGCCCCGCAACAACCGGACCGCCTCGGCAATGCCGTTGACGCCGTGCAGGTACGCCTCACCCACCTGGCCGCCGTGCGTGTTGCTCGGCAGCCGTCCACCGATCTCCAGATTGCCCTCGCGGATGAAGTCCTTGGCCTCGCCGGTGCGGCAGAAGCCGAGTTCCTCGAGCTGCGGGAGCACCAGAGGAGTGAAGTGGTCGTAGAGGATCGCGGCATTGATGTCGTCCGGCGTCAGACCGCTCTGACCGTAGAGCTGACGACCGACCAGACCCATCTCCGGGATGCCGGCGATGTCGGGGCGGTAGTAGCTGGTCATCATGTGCTGGTCCTTGCCCGAACCTTGCGCGGCGCCCTTGACGATCGCGGGCTTGTGGCGCAGGTCCCTGGCACGCTCGGCCGAGACGATGACGAGGGCCTGGCCGCCGTCGGTCTCCTGACAGCAGTCGAGCAGGTGCAACGGCTCGGCGATCCACCGGGAGTTCTGGTGGTCCTCGAGCGTGATGGGCTTGCCGTAGAACCATGCGGCGGGATTGTTCGCGGCATGCTTGCGCGCCACGACAGCGACCCGACCGAAATCCTCACTCGTCGCACCGTACTGGTGCATATACCGCCGGGCGAACATCGCGACCCACTGGGCGGGAGTCGCCAAACCCTGCGGGGTCAGCCATGCGTACGCGGCCCGGTCGGCGGTGCTGTCCATGGGCCGATCGTGCTGACCGAGACCGAAGCGAACCCCGGAACGCTCGTTGAACGCGCGGTAGCAGACCACCACGTCGGCGACACCGGTCGCGACGGCCATCGCCGCCTGCTGCACCGTGGCGCACGCCGCGCCGCCGCCGTATCCGATCCGGGAGAAGAACTTGAGCTCGCCGAGGCCGCAGTTGCGGGCGACGAGGATCTCGCCGTTGGTCTCCATCGTGTAGGTGGCGAGACCGTCGACCTCGGACGGGTCGATCCCCGCGTCGGCGAGCGCCGCGGTGACGGCCTCGCACGCGAGCTGCAGCTCGGAGCGGCCGGACTCCTTCGAGAACTCGGTGGCACCGATGCCGACGATCGCGGCGGCACCCGAGAGTGGGCTGACGGCCATCAGGCGTCCCTCCCTTCGGCGGCGGGGTACGCGACGGTGACGGTGCCGGACAGGTGGGTGCCGAGGCTGTTGGCGCCCTGCACCTTCACCTCGACGATGCCGTTCTCGGCCGAGACCACCTCGCCGGTCATGGTCATCGTGTCGCCCGGGTAGTTGGGGGCACCGAGGCGGATCTTCACCCGGCGCACCGTCACGAACGGCCCCGCCCAGTCGGTGACGAACCGCCCCGCAAGACCATTGCTGGTGAGGATGTTCATGAACACGTCCTTCGAGCCGCGCTCGCGCGCCAGCTCGGGATCGTGGTGCACGTCCTGGAAGTCGCGCGTCGCGATCGCGGTGGCCACGATGAGCGTGCGGGTGAGCGGGATCGCCAGCTCGGGCAGCACCTCCCCGACCGCGATGTCGTCGTAGCTGCGCCCGGTCAGCGCGGGCGCGGTGGCGGTCATGCGACCACCTCGACGCCCGCCGCGAGCTGCGCACCGAGGCGGGCGAGATCGGACGCGGACCCGCCGAGGGTGGCGCCGATCTGCTTGCCCCACAGCAGGTGCCGGTGCACCGGATAGTCGGTGTCGACGCCCATGCCGCCGTGGACGTGGGTGGTGCGGTGCACCACGCGCTGGCCGCCGTCGGTGGCCCACCACTTGGCGACGAGCACCGACGTGCCGAGCTCCTGGCCCTCCGCGATCCGCCACGCCGCCTGCCACAGTGTCACCCGCATGGCCTCGAGGTCGATGTAGCAGTCGGCCAGCTGATGATTGACGGCCTGGAACGTCGCGAGCGGACGCCCGAACTGCATGCGGCCGTTGAGGTACGTGACGGCCTGCTGCACGGCACCGGAGCCGACACCGAGCTGGATCGCGGCGAGCGCGAGCTCGACGCGGCCCTGCAACCACTGGGCGGTGCTGCCGTCGGCGGGGCCGAGCAGCTCCGCGGGAGCCGACTCGAGCGTGACGTTGCCGCAGATCTCCCAGGTGGTGGACTGCGTCTGCTCCACCGTGACACCGGCGGCCGTCAGGTCGACGACGAACAGCGCGGCACCGGACGGCGTGGTGGCCGAGACGATCGCGCGGTCCGCGACGTGCGTGATCGGGACGACGGCCTTGGCGCCGGTCAGGGTCCACCGGCCGCCGGCCTCGGTGGCCGTGGTCCGGGGGTCGCCCGCGACGTATGGCCCGAACTCCTCGAGACCGATCGTCAGGAAGGTGGTGCCCCCGGCGACACCGGGGACCAGCGCGGTCCGCTGCTCGTCGGTGCCGAACTCGGCGACCGCGAGGGCCGCGAGGGCCGACTGCCAGATCGGCACGGGCGCGACGTGCCGCCCCTGTTGCTCGAGCAGTACGTACAGCTCGGACAGGCCCATGCCGCCGCCGCCGAGGTCCTCGGGCAGGGCGATGCCGAGCAGGCCCGTGGTCGCGAGTTCGCGCCACAGCTCGCGGTCGATGCGCTCGTCGCTCAGTTCGACCTGCCTGACCCGATCGATGTCGGCCTTGCTGGTGAAGACCTCGTCGGCGAGGTTGCGAATCGCCTCTTGCTCTTCGCTGAAGTTGAAGTCCATCAGTGCTCCTCCCGTGCGGCCGGACGGAACGCGGGCAGCGTCAGATCCGGGTCGGCGTCGATCCAGTCCAGTTCCACCGGCATGTCGATCTCGACGTCCTCCGGCGCGACGCCGGTCATGTTCGCGACCAGTCGCGTGCCCTCCTCGAGTTCGATCGTCGCCACGACGAGCGGGTACTCGAAACCGGGGATCTGCGGGTGGTGGTTGACGACAAAGCTGTAGACGGTTCCGCGGCCCGAGGCGTCGACGGTGTCCCAGTCGAGCGAACGGCACTGTCCGCACATCGGCCCGGTGGGGTGCCTCAGCGTGCCGCAGGCGGTGCAGCGCTGGATCACCAGGCGGTGCTCCTTGGCGGCCTCGAACCAGAAGGCGTTGTCGGCGTTGAGCGCCGGCCGCGGGCGCAGGCCCTTGGGCTTCTCGGCAGCCTTCGGCTTGAACCGCAGGGTGCGCCACCGCTGCGTCGCGACGACCTCATTGTCACCGTTGCGATACGTCTTGAGCGTCGTGACGAAGTGGCCGACGCCGAGGCCCGTCGTCTTCTCCTCGGAGATCGACTCGATCACCTCGGTGAGCGAAACCCGGTCGCCGGGGTGCAGTTCCACGAAGAACTCGAAGTCCGAGTCGGTCGCGACGACGGAGGTGAAGCCGGCGTCGTCGAGCGTGGCGATCAGGTCGGTCCACACCTGGGACGGATCGTTGTTCGCCATCTTGTCGGTGAAGGTGCGCATGGTCCACACCTGCGCCATCAGCGCGGGGGCGACAGCACCGTCGCGACCGGTGGCGCGGGCGGCCTCGTCGTCGAGGTAGATGGGGCTGGAGTCGCCCATCGTCTGGACCCAGTGCCGGATCATCGGGGTGTTGACCTCGTCCGGACCCCACGTCGTCGGCGTCAGGACCCGACCCTCGAATGCCCTCAGCTCGGTGAGGAATTCGCTCACTTGACCCTCTTCTCACGCACGAGGCCGAGGCCCATGGTGCCGACCATGTCGCGCAGCACCTCGTTGACGCCACCGCCGAAGGTGTTGACCATGCCCTGGCGGGAGATCTGCTCGATCTGACCGGCCAGCAACGCACCCGGCGAGTCGGGCCGGATGCGGCCGGCGGCACCGAGGATGCCGAGCAACGTGCGGTACACGTCGATGTGGGTCTCGGTGCCGTACGCCTTGGTGGCCCCGGCATCCGCACCGGACAGGGTGTCTGCCGCGACGGCCGCCGTCATCTTCCAGTTCAGCAGCCGCATCGCCTCGAGCTTGGCGTGCGTGCGGGCGAACTCCTGCTGCACCCACGGGATCTCGATGGCGCCGTTCTCCTTGGCCCAGTCCAGCACCTGGTGCCACAGACCATAGGTGCGGCCACCGATCGCGGCGAGACCGATGCGCTCGTGGTTGAGCTGCGCGGCGATCAGCTGCCATCCGCCGTTGACCTCGCCGATGACGTCCTTCTGCGGAATGCGGATGCCGCTGTAATAGGTCGAGGTGACCATGAGTCCGCCGACGGTGTTGATCGGCGACCACGAGAAGCCGGGGTCGTCGGTGGGGACGACCAGGATCGAGATGCCCTTGTGCTTGGGCGCCTCCGGATCCGTGCGGCACGCGAGCCACACGAAATCGGCGGTGTTGGCGCCCGAGGTGAAGATCTTGTTGCCGTCGACCACCCACTCCTCGCCGTCGAGGACGGCGCGGGTCTTGAGCGAGGCGAGGTCGGTGCCTGCCTCGGGCTCGGTGTAGCCGATCGCGAAGACGATGTCGCCTGCGAGGATCCCCGGCAGGAACCGGTCCTTCTGCTCCGGCGTGCCGTACTTCATCAGCGTCGGTCCGACGGTGTTCACCGTGACGAACGGGAAGGGCAGCCCGGCGCGCTGCACCTCGTCGAAGAACACGAACTGCTCCTCGATGGAGCGGCCCTGCCCGCCGTACTCGACCGGCCACCCGATGCCGAGCCAGCCGTCGCGGCCGAGCAGCCGGACGATCTCGCGGAAGTTTTCGCCGCCGACACCCTGCTCACCGGCCGTGCGGCGCTTCTGCTCCGGCAGCAGCGTGGCGAAATACGCGCGCAGCTCGCGGCGCAGCTCGGTCTGCGCGGCAGACTCCATCAGATCCATCGATGCTCTCCCCAATCTCGCGGCGTGCGCGGATCACGTGCGCTCCGCGAATGGGACGCTACGGAGCGGCGCGGATCCGGTCCGGTTCAGTCTCACTCAGCGGTAAATCCTGCGGGCCGTCTTCGTCACCTGGGATGAACACCCCGACGAGCAGCGCGACCAGCGCAGCGGCCGATCCGATCCCGAAGACCAGCGCGTAGGCGCGGGCCGTCGGGAACTGCACGCCCGCGACCTGCATCATCGACGCGGTGGTCACCGCCGCGACGACCGCGCTGCACGCGGAGGTACCGATGGATCGGGCCAGCGAGTTGAGGCTGTTCGCGGCCGCGGTCTCGGACACCGGCACGGCGCGCATGATCATCGCCGGGACCGCCCCGTAGGCGAAGGCGGCGCCGATCGCGGTCACGGCGATGCACGCGACGATCACCCCCAGCTGGTGCGGCACCAGTGCGCGGGTGAGATTGGCGACCAACAGGATCCCGGCGCCCAGCAGGAAGGTCGTCCGCGGCCCCCTGCGCCGCGAGATGTGCGCGGACACGGGCGAGAACGCGATCATCATCAGGCCGCCGGGCAGCAGGGCGATCCCGCTGAGTGTCAGCGACATCCCGTAGCCGTACCCCGTCGCGGTCGGCGCCTGGAAGATCTGCGCGCTCACCATGAACGAGGTGAACATGGCGAAGCCGATCAGGATCGAGGCGATGTTGGTCAGCAGCACCTGCCGTCGGGCGGAGACGCGCAGGTCCACCAGCGGCCGCTTGGCTCCGGCCGAGGCCAGCCGCAGCTCGTAGACGCCCCAGAGCAGGAACAGGGCGGCCGACCCCGCGAACAGCCCGAGGATCACCGCGCTGGACCAGCCCCAGTTGTTGCCCTGGGTCACCGCGAGCAGCAGGCAGATCAGCGCCGCGGACAACCCGACCGCCCCCACCAGATCGAATCGCCCTCCGGTCCGCACCGGCGACTCGGGCACCAGCAGCCAGATGGTGACGATCTCGATGATGCCGAGCACGGCGGCACCGCCGAAGAGCCAATGCCAGCTCAGGTGCTCCGCGACCACGCCGGTCAGCGGCAGCCCGATGGCGCCGCCCGCGCCGAGGGTCGAACTCATCAGCGCGATGCCCGAGCCGACCCGATCGGCAGGCAGCTCGTCGCGCATGATGCTGATGCCGAGCGGGATGACGCCCATCGCGGCGCCCTGCAGCGCCCTGGCGACGAGCACCACCGCGAACTCGTCGGACACCGCACCGAGCGCGCTGCCCAGCACCATCACGGCCAGCGCGATCAACAGCATCCGGCGCTTGCCGAACATGTCACCGAGCCGACCGAGCACCGGCGCACAGACCGCGCCCGCGATCAGGGTCGCGGTCACCAGCCAAGCCGCGTTCGAGGCGGAGGTGTTCAGCAGCCGCGGGAACTCGGGCAGCAGCGGCATCACGATCGTCTGCATCAGCGAGACCGCGATGCCGCAGGAGGCCAGGGCCATGACCACGAGTCGGGCGGACGTCGACCTCCCGACAATCGGTTGTGTGGCCAACATTCCTCCAGACAGAGTTCTCGACCCCGATCATGCGCCCCCGCAGCCGGATCCCGGACCACTTTTCCCGCTCAGCGGGCTCGGCCGAGCTCCGCACCCGCAGTCGGGGTCGCATACTCGGGGCATGAGCACTCGAAACCACACCGACCGACTCGATCTCGCCGATCTGGTCGGAAGGTACGCGGCGGCGGTCGACGGCCGCGACACCGCGGCCCTCGTCGCGCTGTTCACCCCCGACGCCGAGTTCGTCCAGCCCACCGCGCTCGTTCGCCGTGGTCAGAGCCCCGTCGTCACGGGCGCCGAGCAGATCGCCGCGACGGTCCTCGGAGCGGTCGGGCACCTGCACTCGACGCATCACGCGGTCGGGCAACAGGTGCTCACCGTGGACGGCGACGCCGCCGACGGCCTGGTCTACTGCCAGGCGCACCACATCTACCGCGTCGAGGACGGGTTCCGCGATAACAGCCTCGCCATCCGCTACCGGGACGCCTACCGGCGGGTGGACGGTCGATGGCTGGTCGCCCGGCGCGAGCTGACGGTCGACTTCGCCGAGGACCGGCCCGTGACGGTACCGGGCGCCTGACCATCCCTCGGTCCGGGAAGGATCAGCCCTGGATTCCGGGGCCGATCCTTCCCGGGACACTCGATCAGGGCACGCCGAGCAGGCGCAGACCGGCCGCCGTCGCCGCGGCGGCCAGCACGGCCACGAGGAAGGGCGCCTTGCGCCAGGCCAGCACCCCGCCGACCAGCACGCCCAGCGGTCGTGCGATGCCGGCCGCGCCGTGGTCCTGCGTCAGCGCCGTCGTGGCCGCGACCGCCACCAGCAACACCACCGCCGCCGTGCCCATCAGCTTCTCCACCCGGTCCGGCACGACCACCCTGGTCCGCAGCGCGGGGCCTGCGAATCGGAAGGCGAACGTTCCCGCCGCCAACACCAGAACCGAAACCATCAGTACCGCAGACACGTTCACCCGACCGCCGCCCTTCGCGCGCCGCCGGCGCAGAGCCCCACGAGCGCCAGCAGCACCGGGATACCCGCGGGCAGGAACGGCGTCGCGGCCAGCGCCACGCCCGCTCCGATCAGTGCGGCCCGAGCGGTGGCCAGATCGCGCAGAGCCGGAATCACCAGCGCCAGTAGCACAGTGGGGAACATGGCATCGAGCCCGAGGACGTCGGTGTCGCCGATGGCACTGCCCGCGGTCGCACCGATGAGCGCCCCGAGGGGCCAGCAGACCAGGATCCCGATGCCGCACAGCCAGTAGGCGGCGCGTCTGCGCGCCGCGTCGTCCTGACCGAGCGCGAAGACCGCGCTCTCGTCGTTGAGGATGTGGCTGCCCAGCAGCCGTCGCCAGCCCCCGCCGGTCACGCCGCCGACCGCCAGACCGAACGGCAGGTGCCGCGCGTTGACGAGCAGGCCGGCGGCGAGCGCCGCGAGCGGGCTCCCGCCTGCTGCGACGATGCCGACGAACAGGAATTCCGAGGCGCCTGCGAGGACGAGCCCGGCCATCAGCACGGGTAGCCACGGCGCGAACCCGAGACCGACCGCGATGGCGCCGTAGGACACGCCGACGATCCCGTCGGCGAGACACACCAGTGCGATGTCTGCCCTGAGCCCGCGATCCAGTGTTCGCCATGTCGAACGCATGACTTTTATAATGAACACCCGTCAAGTGTTCGTCAAGTCGAACGATACGACCGATACAGTGAACGCATGGCACCGGAGGGGAAGGCACCGCTGGACGCGATCGCGTCCGCGCTGCGGCAGGAACGCGAGCGGGCCGGGCTCTCGCTCACCGAGGTGGCCCGGCGCGCCGGGGTGGCCAAGTCGACGCTGTCCCAGCTCGAGGCGGGCACGGGTAATCCCAGCGTGGAGACGCTGTGGGCACTGTGCACCGCGCTCGACATCCAGATCTCGCAACTGCTGGACCCGCCGCGACCGCGGGTCCAGGTGATCCGCGCCGACGAGGGCCCGGCGCTGCACTCGGATCGGGCCGACTACCAGGCCACTCTGGTCGCGTCCTGCCCGCCCAACGCGCGCCGCGACGTCTACCGGATCGCGGCCGAACCCGGCCCCGCGCGCGAATCGCAGCCGCACCCGCCCGGCGTCATCGAGCACGTCGTGCTCAGCGCAGGCCGGGCCCTGGTCGGAGTGACCCAGGAACCCGTCGAACTGGGCCCGGGCGACTACATCGCCTATCCGGGCGATGTCGCCCACGTGTTCCAGGCGCTCGAGCCGGGCACCCGCGCGGTGATGATCTCCGAGCACTCCTGAGACGCCCTCTGCCCCGCAGGCTCGACGACCGGGGCCGACCCGTCCCGACTCGGTGCATCCTGGAGACATGACCGAACGCAAGCCGTGGGATATCCCGTTCGAGTCGTGGGTGGAGCGTCAGATCCGCGTCGCCCAGGAACGCGGCGACTTCGACAACCTGCCCGGCGCAGGCAAGCCCATCCCGCACCTCGCCGACGACGACGAGTTGTGGTGGGTGAAGAACAAGCTGCGGGCGGAGGGCCTGTCCACCGAGGCCCTGTTGCCGCCCGCGCTGCAGCTGCGCCGCGAGGTCGAGCGGCTGCCCGACACCGTCGCGGACCTGCCGACGGAGGCCGAGGTGCGAGAGGTGGTCGCGGAACTGAACCGCCGCATCGCCGACTACCTGCGCGCGCCGAGCGCGCCGCGGGTGCCGGTACACCGGGTGGACGCCGACGCGGCCGTGGCGGGCTGGCGGTCCGGCCGCCGCCCCCGCACCGGGTGACCGCTGCCGCCACCCGGTTCCGGCATCCCTCAGGCCAGGCCCAGCCGCTTCGAGCACTCGGCCATCTCGTCGAGCACCGCATCGAAGGTGGTGGCGTGTCGCGACGCGGAGAGCAGGATCCGATCCGACCCGAGCGAGGACGCCCAGTCGATCTTCGACCCGTCCACCCGCGTCAGCAGGTGGCCGAGCACCAGCGCGACCTCGGACGGGTCGCGTCCCGCCTCGACCGCGGACGAGCGCATCAGCGCCACCGCGGCGTCGAGGTCCGCACCGCCGAGACCGAGTGGCTGAAAACCGTTGCCCAGCCGCCCCGCCCGCCGCGCGGCGGCCTTGCTGTGGCCGCCGATGTACAGCGGCACACCGGACTCGCGGAAGGGCTTCGGGAACGAGTACGCCCGCTCGAACCGGTAGTGCTCGCCCTCGAAGTCGACGCCCTCGGACCCGCCTGCCCACAACGCGCGCATCACCGCGATCGCCTCGTCGGCGACCTTCCCACGGCGGTCGAACCGGCCCCCGCAGGCCTCGATCTCCTCACGCATCCAGCCGACACCCAGGCAGATCCGCAGCCGACCGCCCGACAACCGGTCGAGCGTCGCGAGCCGCTTGGCGAGCACAACGGGGTTGTGGTTGGGCAACACCAGGACCCCGGTCGCCAGGCCGAGGGTGGTGGTGGCGCCTGCGACGAACGAGAGCAACTCGAGCGGATCGGGCAGCGGGCAGTCGTCCGGCAGGTGCGACTTGCCGGTCGGCGAATAGGGGTACTCGCTGTCGGTGTTGCCGATCACCACCGAATGCTCGACCGCGGAGATCTCGTCGAATCCGAGGGACTCTGCCGCCCTTGCGAACTCGAGCACCTTGTCCGGATCACCTGCCATGCCCAGTTCCACCGGGAAGACCACACCGAGCTTCACGTCACGCCCTTCCGTCGTTGTCAGACCGTCAGGGCGTCGACCAGTTTCGGCGCCCACACCACCTTGCCGATGAACCTGTCCGCTCCTGGATCGGTCGCCAGCCACACCGCGGCACGGGCGGGCACCGTTGCGGGGACGGCATCGAAGCCGCTGTCCACTATCGCATCGGTACCACCCCGCGCCTGACCCGACTCGGTCACCACGAACCCGGGACTGAGGTTGAACGCGCGGATCCCGCTGTCGCGGTACTCGGCGTTCACGGCGCCCGCGAGCCGGCCGAACGCGGCCTTCGACGCCGCGTACGACAATCCCCAGCCACCCTCGCCTGGCGCCGCGGGCGGGTCCATGCTTGCCGAGCCGGACACCAGATCGATCACCACTCCCGATCCACGCGCCACCATCTGCGGCAGCAGTCGTTGGACGAGCGCGAGTTGGTGCAGGAAGTTGCCGCGCACCATCGTCTCGGCGTCCGCCAGGTCGATGTCGAGGATCCGGTCCATGTTGCCTGCGGTCTGCGCGTACGCGTTGTTGACCAGCACGTCTACCCCGCCCCACTCCTCCAACACCCGATCGGCCGCGGCCGTCACCGAGTGCAGGTCGAGCAGGTCCATCGGCACCGGCATGGCCCGCACCCCGAGGGCCTCGATCTCGGCAGCGGTGGTCGCGAGGCTGCCGGGAACCGGGATCGGGTCACCGTGCGTGCGCGGAGCGACCCGACCGTCACCCTCCCGCACGGTGCGTGCCGTGAAGGCCACATCGAATCCGTCGCGGGCGAAGGCGAGGGCGATCTCGCGCCCGATCCCCCGGCTCGCGCCGGTCACGAAGGCCACGCGACGAATCGTCGTCGAATCAGACACCGAGGAACCGCTGCCGCCCGGCTGCCCGGAACTCGGCCTCCAGCCGTTGCTTGTCGTCGTCGGACATCGGCCGGTAGCTCGGACCGCCGCGTCTCTCCCACCGGAACACCGGCTCGTCGGTGCGCCAGAGCTCTGCCTGCAGCTCGCGCTTGAGCACCTTGTTCGACCCGGTCACCGGCAGGTTCGTCGAGACCCGGACGAATCGCGGCGCCGACTTGGTACCCAGGTCGTCCTGGGTGCCGAGGAACTCGGCGAACTCCGCCGGATCGAAGTCGGTGTGGTCGGCGACCTCGATCGCGGCCATGACCTGGTCACCCGAGCGTGGATCCGGCACCGCGTACACGCCGGTCGCGATGACCTTCGGGTGCCGGCGCAGGACCCGCTCGATCATCAGCGCGGAGGTGTTCTCCCCGTCGACCCGGATCCAGTCGCCCTTGCGGCCGGCGAAGTAGATGAACCCGGCCTCGTCGATATAGCCGAGGTCGCCGGTCCAGTACCAACCGTGTTTGATCCGGTCGGCGATCGCCTGTTCGTTCTTGTAGTAGCCCTCGAAGCGCTTGGCGCCGCCCTTGTCGATCATCTCGCCGATCGCTTCGTCCGGGTTGAGGACGCGACCGTGCTCGTCGAGCTTCGCCCGCGCGCACTCGACGCGGGTGTCCGGGTCGACGACGGCGATCTCGTCGTGTGCCGGCCGGCCGAGCGCGCCCTCGGGCGCCTCCGGGTCGAGCTTGACCGAGCCGGCACCCTCCGACGAGCCGTAGCCCTCGAACAGCTCGGCCCCGAAGCGGCGCACGAACTCCGACTTGTCCTCCGGAGACGCCTCGGTGCCGAATCCGCGGACGAGGGCGTTGTCGATGTCGTCGGCCCGCTCGGGCGTGGCCATCAGGTAGGACAGCGCCTTGCCGACGTACGTGAAGAACGTTGCGCCGAAGAACTTCACGTCGGGCATGAACCCGGTCGCGGAGAACTTGCGCGCCCGCGGCAGACACACGGTCGCGCCGTTGGCCAGCGCGGGTGCCCACAACGCCATCAGGGCGTTGCCGTGGAACAGCGGCATGCAGCAGTAGTCCACGTCCTCGCGGACGTGCCCGTACTTCGCGGTGTTCGCGTACGCCAGCCGCGCGAGCCTGCCCTGGCTGCATCGCACGGCCTTGGACATGCCGGTGGTACCGGAGGTGAACAACAGCAGGAACAGCGTCGACTCGGAGACAGCCGCGGCCGACACGGGGTTCGCGACCCGATGCGCCGCAACGCGTTCCGCGTACGCCGGATCGTCGACGAGGAGGAACCGGTCCTCGGCCAGCCCGAGATCGAGTCCGCGAAGCTGTGCCATGCCCGCCGCGTCGGTGACGATGAGCTGGCAGTCGACATAGCGGACCTCGGCCTCGAGCTCCGCGCCACGCCGGGTCGGGTTGATCCCGACGATCGTGGCCCCGCTCATGGCGGCGCCGCCGAGCCAGAACAGGAACTCAGGGGTGTTCTCGAGCAGCACCCCGATGTGGAACGGGCCGTCGACGCGCAGTGCGGCGGCCATGGCGCCGCGGGCCGCGCTCTCGCGAACGGTCTCGTCCCAGGTCCAGTCCCGCTCGTGGGTGCGCACGCCCAGGTGCGCGTCGCCCAGCCGGTCCAGCAGCATCTCGGCGATCGTGGCGCGTTCCAACTCGACTCCTGTACTCGGTACCTCTGTACTCACAGCATCGGTTGCCGCTCTCGTCACGCGGGCACCGGGGGGTTCGCGGGCTTCGGGTTCAGCACGCAGTGGGTGCCACCGTAGATGGCACACATGCATTTGTTGCAGTGATTGCACAGCGACTTGGTGTCCTCGTCCTCGCGGATCCTGTTCACCATCTCCGGGTCGCGCAGCAGCGCGCGGCCGACAGCGACGAACTGGAATCCCTCGGCCATCGCCTCGTCCATCACCGCCTTGTTGGTCACGCCACCGAGCAGCACCAGCGGCATCGTCAGCTGCGAACGGAACTGCTTGGCGTCCTCGAGCAGGTAGCCGTCCGTGTACGGGTACTCCTTGAGGAAGTGCTTGCCGACCAGCTGGATGCCGAGCTTGGTCGGCTGCGGCATGACGGCGGCGAACTCGCGCAGCGGCGCGTCGCCCTTGAACAGGTACATCGGGTTCAGCAGCGAGCTGCCCGCGGTCAGCTCGAGGGCGTCGAGGGAGCCGTCCGCCTCCAGCCACTTCGCCACCCGGATCGACTCGTCCAGCCAGAAGCCGCCTGGCGCACCGTCGTCCATGTTGAGCTTCGCGAGGATGGCGATCTTGTCGCCGACGGCGTCGCGCACCGCGCGGGCCGTCTCCAGCGCGAACCGGGCCCGGTTCTTCAGCGACCCGCCGTACTCGTCCTTGCGCTTGTTGACCTTCGGGCTGAGGAAGGAACTGATCAGGTAGTTGTGGCCGAAGTGGATCTCGACGGCGTCGAACCCGGCCTCCACCGCGCGGCGGGCCGCGTTGGCGTGTCCCTCGGTGATCCGGGCGATGTCCGCCTTGGTCGCCGGCTTGGAGAAGTTCTGAGTGGTCATCCGGAACTGACGCGAGGGCCCGAGCGCGGGGTGGCCGATGTACTTCGAGGCCGCGACGGGTCCGGCGTGGCCGATCTGCGCGGACACCGCCGCGCCCTCGGCGTGCACGGCGTCGGTGAGCCTGCGCAGGCCAGGCATCGTCTCGTCGGTCCACTGGATCTGGCCGGGTGAGGTGCGTCCGTCCGGGGCGACCGCGCAGTACGCGACCGTCGTCATCCCCACGCCGCCCGCGGCCGGGCGGCGGTGGAAGTCGATCAGCTGGTCGGTGACCAAGCCCTTGGGGGTGAGGCCCTCGAAGGTCGCGGCCTTGATGACGCGGTTGCGCAGCGTCAGCGGGCCCAGCTTGGCGGGCGCGAGCGGATCCGGGGCGGAAATCTTGGGCGAACCGAGATCGGTGGTCATGACACTCCTCGTGCAGCGATGTTCCCCGACGCTATCCAGGCCCTTCTCGGTCGACGACCGAAGTCCCGGTCAGTGGAAATGCGCTTCGGACCCACCCCTTCCCGTGAGATGTTCCGTGCAGTTCAATAGCTGCAGAAAGGCACCTTCGATGACCACTGCCACCGATCCCCAGGAATTTCTCGCCGCCGTCATGGCCCGGCTGACGGGCCCCGGCGGACCGTTCGAGATCGCGGAGGAAGAGGTGCTCGGCACGCGGATGCCGGTGATGGTCAATCGGGGCTGGGCCGTGGGCGAGCTGGTGTCCGCGTCGGCCGCCTACGGCGACCGCGACTACCTGGTCACCGAGGACCGCCGGATGTCGTTCGCCGAGCACGCCGCCGCGGTCGCGTCGCTGGCCGTGGCCCTGCGCGACGAATACGGAATCGGCAGAGGCGACCGGGTCGCGATTCTCGCCGCCAACACCATCGAGTGGGTGGTCGCCTTCTGGGCCACGCAGACCCTCGGCGCCATCACCGTCGGGCTCAACGCGTGGTGGGTGCCGAGGGAGATCGAGTACGGGCTGCGGCTCTCCACCCCCAAGGCACTGATCGTGGACGCGAAGCGGGCCACGTTGATGACCGAGGTCGACACCGACATCCCGGTGATCACCATGGAGACGGACCTGCCCCGGCTGATCGCCGCGCACCCCGACGCGGAACTGCCAAGGACCGACGTCACCGAGGACGACCCGGCTGTGCTCCTGTACACGAGCGGAACCAGCGGAAAACCGAAGGGTGCCTTGCATTCCCAGCGAAACCTGCTGGCGGTTGTCGACTATCACCGGTTCGGCGACGCGCTGGCAGCGGCCTTCGCGGGCAAGGAATACCGGGAGCCGAGCGACCTCCGCTACCTGTTGACGTCACCGCTGTTCCACATCGCCAGCCTGCACAACCTGGCGGTCCCCCGACTCGCCACCGGCAGCGCCGTGATCATGTACCAGGGCTCGTTCGACGCCGACCGGGTGCTCGGCATGATCGAGCGCGAGAAGGTCACCAACTGGGGAGCCGTGCCCACCATGGCATCTCGGCTCATCGACCACGGGAACGTGCGCAAGTACGACACCTCGTCCATGACCTCGTTCTCGCTGGCGTCAGCGCCGTCGTCCGTGGCGTTCAAGGAGCGGCTGAGCCGCGAGGTTCCGTTCGCCCGCGACGCCCTGGTGGACAGCTACGGCCTCACCGAGTGCAGCACGGCCATCGCCGTCGCCACCCCGATAGACATCGAACAGTTCCCCGGCACCCTTGGCCGCCCCATCATCACGGTCGCGCTGGAGATCCGGGATCCGCTCGGGACGCGCCTGCCCGACGGCGTGGAGGGCGAGGTCTGCGTGCGCAGCCCCTTCGTGATGCTCGGCTACTGGGAGAACCCCGAGGCCACCGCCGCCGCGATCACCGACGACCGTTGGTTGCGCACAGGCGATTTCGGCAAGATCGAGGACGGCAGGCTGCGGCTGACCGGACGGCGCTCCGACCTGATCCTGCGCGGCGGCGAGAACATCTACCCCACCGAGATCGAGCAGACCCTCGACGAGCACCCCGATGTCGTCGAGTGCGCGGTGGTCGGGGCGCCGCACCCCGATCTCGGGCAGGAGGTCGCCGCGGTGGTGGTCCTCGCCGAGGGCGCCACCGCCGACGAGGACGAGCTGCGCCGGTTCGCGGCCGAGCGGCTGTCCTATTTCAAGGTACCGACGCGATGGCGGCTGACAACGGACCCGTTGCCGCGCAACGCGACCGGCAAGATGGCCCGCGGCAAGATCGAACCCTAGGAGGATGGCGTGACAGGCACGGACGAATCCATACCCACCCGGTCGGGATCATCGGCCCTCGATGACCTCCTCGACAAGCAGGCCATCTACGAGGTGGTGATGCGCTACTGCCGCGGCATCGACCGACTCGATTTCGACCTGGTGCGGGGCGCCTACCACCCGGACGGCGTCGACCACCACACCGGTTTCGACGGCGGGGTCGAGGAGTTCATCGCCTGGGTGCGCCCGAAGCTCGCACTGTTCGGCGGCACCATGCACACCATCGGCAACCATCTCGTCGAGTTGCACGGCGACCGCGCGATCAGCGAGTCCTACTTTGCGGCGACCCATTGGGGCCATCCCGACTTCGGAGACTTCACCAGCGGGTCACGCTACGTCGACCTGATGGAGCGGCGCGAGGGTCGCTGGGCCATCACGGAGCGCTGGGCCGTGCGCGAGTGGACCCGCTCGGACGAGGGCCGCATGATCACGCCGGAGGCCGCAGGCCCGCGCGGCCGCCGCGACGGCACCGACCCGCTGGCCGAACTGCAGTCGCGGCTGGCCGCGCGGTAGCGGACCCCGGGACCATGCGGCACGCTCGGCGGGCGATCAGCTGCCGAACAGAGATCCGACGGACTCCACATACATGCCGACCGAATCAGCAGAACCCATCCGAGGGGTGTCCGGGCTGGCAGCGAGTTCCGTCGCACCGTCCGCATCGACGCAGGTCGCGCTGACGTTGTACTTCCAGTCCCCGTTGAGCACCGGCGAGATGTACGTGCCGACGCCCGGGCTTCCGGTCACCACCACCTCGCCACGGGTCGAATACCTTCCGAGGAGCTCGGTCACGTCGACATGGCATCCGACCAGCGTCGGAGAACTGACTTCGGTGAGCTCCACCTTGATGGTGCCGTTAGGCATCGTCCATGCGTGCAGGTAACCGGCCACCGTTGCGGAACCGAGCGCGGGATTGACGGACAGGGCCAGAGCGGCGAATCCGACGACGGCACCGACGCGGGCAATGCTCTTGCGGGATGTCTTCACAGTGTGTCCATTTATTGACGAGGGGCCTGTTCCGATGGAGCACGAGCAGGCATGACAGCTGACATCATGCACCTCGCCACGCCATCCGATGCCTCGTTCTCGAACGATCGGACCTTTTCGTCCAAATCGTCCAGATATACTGTTTAACAACAGATTTCGTTGAACCACACCGTTTCCTCACGAGAGCGCCGGAGGCTCGAAACCGGACCGCGCGGCAGCCGCGACGGCACCGACCGGCTGGTCGAATTGCAGTCGCGGCTCGCCGCGCGGCAGCGGCCGGCGCGACTGATCAGCTACCTGACGGGGAGTCCGCACTGCCCGAGGCGCTACCGCTGCTGCCCGAAGCCTCGCCGAGAACGACCCGCTCCCCACCGAAGGGAGTGAGGAAGGTCAGGCCGTCCCCGTCGGCGCAGAGCGCCTCGACCCGATAGGTCCCGTCCGCGAGCGCAGGCGACCGGTACGTGCCCGCGCCCGGGTTTCCGGTCAGCGGGGCCGGATTACCCTCCAGGAGGTCCCCCATGGGGTTTTTCACCTGAACCCAGCACACCAGCAGGCTCGGCGAGCTGATGCCGGCGAAATCCACGACGACCCTCTGGCCCTCGGTGTGCACGGCGGCGGTACCTGCGACCGCGGCGGAACCGAGCGCGGGGTTCGCGAGCAGGGCGACGGCGGCTAATCCGGTGACGGCGCCGGCACGGGCGATGCTCTTGCGGGATGTCCTCACTGCATGACCTTTCGTGTCGGGTTGCCCGGGCTCTGGGTCCTGGACAACGGGGAGCAGCAGAGCTGCGGCTGCCATCTTGCATGGCACTCGGCGCGCTGGACGGACTTCTCCGATTTCGACTCCCAGCACGGTGCATCGAATTAATGTGCCTGCCTCGATCATTCGACCGGGTCTCCGGGAACTGGCAGGTGGCCGCTCGGGGGCCGTAGTATCGGCACGTGTCGCAGATCAGCGGTACCGACGATCTGACCTCGGCGCTCGTCGCGCTGCGGGCGCGGGTCGCGGGCGAGGTGGACGCGAGCACCCGGCGCCGAGCCGAGTACAGCACCGATGCCTCCAACTACCGTGTCGTACCTGACGTGGTGGTGTTTCCCCGCTCCGAGGACGACGTGGCCGCGGTCCTGGACGTCGGCCGCACCCACGGCCTTCCGGTGACCGCTCGTGGGGCCGGAACCTCGGTGGCGGGCAACGCGATCGGGTCCGGGCTGGTCCTCGACTTCAGCCGACACCTCGACCGCATCGTGGCGCTCGACCCCGACCGGCGGACCGCGGTCGTACAGCCGGGGGTGGTGCTGAGCACGCTCCAGCGGGCGGCCGCGGCGCACGGATTGCGGTTCGGCCCCGACCCGTCCACCCAGGACCGCTGCACCCTCGGCGGGATGATCGGGAACAACGCCTGCGGACCTCGGGCCGTCGCGTGGGGTCGCACCGGCGACAACGTCCATGCCCTCCGGATGCTCGACGGCACCGGGGCGGAACGGCGCCTGGCCGATGACCTCTCTGCCGCGCCGGGACTCGACCGTCTGGTCGCCGACAACCTCGCGGTGATCCGCACCGAACTGGGCCGCTTCGAGCGACAGGGGTCGGGGTACGGGCTCGAGCACCTGCTTCCCGAGCGCGGGCACCACGTCGCCCGTGCCCTCGTCGGCTCCGAGGGCACCTGTGGCCTGATCCTCGACGCGACGGTCGGGCTCGTGCCGATTCCGGCCGCCACCGCGCTCGCGGTCCTCGGCTACCCCGACATGCCGGCAGCCGCGGACGCCGCCGCCGAGGTGCTGACCGGCCGTCCGCTGGCGATCGAGGGCATCGATGCCCGGCTGGTCGATGTGGTCCGCAGGCACAAGGGCGCGGGCGCGGTTCCCGACCTGCCCCGCGGCGCCGGCTGGCTGTTCGTCGAGGTCGACGGCTCGACACCTGCGGAGGCAGTGGCGAGGGCTGCCGAGATCAGCCGCGGCGCCGGCGCCGTGGACAGCCGCATCGTGCCGACCGGCCCGGAATCGGCCGCGCTGTGGCGGATTCGCGCGGACGGCGTCGGGCTGGCCGGACGGACCGTCGACGGCCAACCCGCCTGGCCCGGCTGGGAGGACGCCGCGGTCCCCAGGGATCGCCTCGGCGCCTACCTGCGCGACTTCGCGGAGCTGACCGGCAGGCACGGGGTCGACGGACTGCTGTACGGGCACTTCGGTGACGGCTGCGTCCACGTGCGACTGGACCTGCCCATCGCCGGTGCCCCGCAACGCTTCCGGTCCTTCCTCCTCGACGCCGCCGCTCTTGTCGCCGGTCACGGCGGCTCGCTGTCCGGCGAGCACGGCGACGGTCGCGCCCGCTCCGAACTGCTTCCGCTGATGTACTCGAAATCGGCGCTGTCCGCGTTCGCCGGCTTCAAGGCGGTCTTCGATCCGGGCAACGTCCTAAACCCGGGCGTGCTGGTGGACCCGGCGCCCGTGGACACCGCCCTGCGGGTGGCGCAGGCGCCGCCGGTCCCCTTCGCCGGGGGCCTGGCGCTGGCCGAGGACCGCGGCGACCTGAGCATGGCGGCCCATCGCTGCGTCGGTATCGGCAAGTGCCGCGCGGACACCTCGGGCTCGGGCGGTTTCATGTGCCCGTCGTACCTCGCGACCGGTGACGAGAAGGACAGCACCCGCGGCCGTGCCCGGGTGCTCCAGGAGACGATCAACGGGTCGCTGGTGACGGGCGGCTTCGGCTCGCCGGAACTGGAGGAGTCCCTCGACCTGTGCCTGTCCTGCAAGGCCTGCGGCTCGGACTGCCCGGCCGGGGTCGACATGGCCGCGTACAAGTCGGAGGTGCTGTATCGGCGGTATCGGCGCCGGCCGCGCCCCCGCACCCACTACGTGCTCGGGATGCTGCCGCGGTGGTCGCGGATCGGCGGGCGGCTGCCGTCGATCGTCAACGCGGCGAGCGCAATCGGTCCGCTGCGCCGGACCGGCCTGCGGATGTCCGGCCTCGACCCGCGGCGCGAGGTCCCCCGGTTCGCCGACCAGAGTTTCCGGCGCTGGTGGCGGCGACGGCCCGCGCCCGCGGGATCCGGCCGCGAGGTGCTGTTGTGGATCGACACCTTCACCGAGGCCTTCTCCCCCGCGGTGGGTCGGGCGGCGGTCGCCCTGCTCGAGGACGCCGGCTATCGGGTGCTGATCACCCGACGGTCGGCCTGCTGCGGGCTCACGTGGATCAGCACCGGCCAATTGGACGGCGCCCGAAGACAATTGCTCGGCACGCTGGACCAGTTGCAGCCACACCTCGAGGCGGGTCGCCCCATCATCGGCCTCGAGCCGTCGTGCACCGCGGTGCTGCGGTCCGACCTGCTGCAGCTGCTCCCGGACGATCCCCGATCGGCACTCGTCGCCGCGTCCACACATACCCTGGCCGAATTCCTCACCACCGCAACCGATGCCGAAGGCAACCCGTGGTCGCCGCCCGGCCTCGACGGGGTCCGGATCGTCGCGCAGCCGCACTGCCACCAGCACGCGGTGATGAGCTTCGCGGTCGATCGAGCGCTGCTGGCTCGGGCGGGTGCCGAGGTGCGGGAGGTCGCCGGGTGCTGCGGCCTGGCCGGGAACTTCGGCATGGAGAAGGGGCACTACGAGGTGTCCGTCGCGGTGGCCGAGCACGGTCTGCTCCCCGCCCTGCGGGCGGCGGACCCGGACACGGCGCTGCTCGCGGACGGTTTTTCCTGCCGCACCCAAGCGGAACAGCTGGCAGGCAGGTCGGGCGTGCACTTGGCGCAGCTGCTGGCCGGCGCGCTCGAACCCGGCATCGACTGATTCCGGCGTCGAATCGGCACAGTCCTGGAGATTTCTGTGACTGGACCGGTCCGCGTCGCTAGCCTCACCCGCGTTGTGCGTGACTCGGGTTGATCGAGCGGTTCCGCTCGGAAGGGATGGGGCAGATGGGCAACGAAGCGACGACGAGATCACGGGGCCGCCGGATGCGGACGCTGGCCGGGGCGGTGGCCACCGCGGCCGTGGCGGTGACCATGCTGGCGATGCCGGCAACGGCCTCCGCCGCTCCCACCGTGCAGAAGCCGACGATGACCACCACCCTCGACGGCAGCAACCTCACGATCAACCTGCAGGACCCGCACGCCGGCCTCGACCACCTGCTCACCGTGTGCACGACCGCGCTGCTGAACGCCGAGAAGGCGATCCCGCTGCTGCCCGGCGTGGTGAGCGGCCAGCTCCCGCCGCTGGATCAGATCGACCCGGCGCTGTTCCAGTGGGGTCCGTCGCTCGACGTGACCAACGCGCTGGCTCGGGGCAAGACGTACCATGTCAACGGTCTCCCAGCGGGCATCTACGTCGCGCTCGGTGTGTGCATCAACCCGACCAACCTGGGCAAGCCGGCCTTCGATTACAAGCCCGTCCTGGTCGGCTCGCCGATCGCTCTCGGCTCCTCCGCGCTCGGACTCGGCAGCACGGTCCTCGGCACCCCGGGCGCGCCGAATGCGGTCCTGACCCTGCTCGGCATCGACGCAGGCAGCCTCTCCGGCAGCTAATTGCGCCTTCGGCGCCCGTGAGTCCTTCCGGTCCGCTGCGGGGCCAAAAGGACTCACGGGCGGCGCCGCCGACTACCGCGGTCGCGGCACCTTCTTGTCGATGAACAGGCCCTCGACGGACACGCACACCTCGCCGTCGGCGGTGATGCTCCCGACGGTGTGGATCTTGCGGCCGTCGACCGATTCCTGGCGCCCCTGCACCGTCAGCGGCCGGAACAGCGGGGTGGGGCGGTGGTAGCGCACGTTCAGCTGCGCGGTCATGCCGTCCTTGCCCGCCCAGGCGTTGGCGACGCCGAGCGTGTGGTCGAGCAGCAGTGCGGACACGCCGCCGTGCACGCAGCCGGGTGGGCCCTGGTACGGGATCGTCAAAGTCACCTCGCCCCGCACCGAGCCGTCCGCCATGCCGGCGAGCACCAGCGGCGGGGCGATCGCGTTCTCCGGCCCGGTCACCGGGTCGTGCCGGGTCACGCCCTCGCCGCTCCACATGTCCACCATCCGCTCCCTGACCTCGGGCGCGTGCTGCTCGAGGTGTTCGGCGATACCGTTGAGCTCCTCGGCCACCCGCTCGAGGTTGGCGTTGGCCCGATCGGTCAGCAGCAGGGCCTCCAGCACCCGCCGGGCCGCCGCAGTGGCCCGGTCCACCGGGGTGTCCTGCGGCGCGGACGTCAGGACCGTACCGTCGGAATGACTTTCGACGGTGGGGTGATTACCGGCGTCCATCAGTTGATCTCCATCGTCGCGTGGGTGAGGACCGGCCCTCCGTCGCGTTCGGGGCAGGTCGCGAGCAGCGTCAACCGGTCTCCGTCCTGCCAGACGGAGGTCTCGATCGTCTCACCCGGGTAGATCGAGCCGGCAAACCGGACCGAGTAGCTCCGCACCCGGGCGGGATCGCCGCCGAGGACGCCGTCGACGATCGCCTTGCAGACCATGCCGTACGAGGCGAGCCCGTGCAGGATGGGCCGGTCGAAGCCGGCCATCCGCGCGAACGCCGGGTCGGCGTGCAGCGGGTTCATGTCCGCGCTGAGGCGGTACACGAGGGCCTGCTGCGTGCTGGTCGGCGAGACCAGTACCCGGTCGGCCGCGCGCTCGGGTACCGCGGTGGTGACCTCGGGTCCTGCGTTGCCGCCGAATCCGCCCTCACCGCGAGCCCAGATCTGCATTCTCGTGGTCCACAACGGGTTTCCGTCCAGATCGGTGGCGGACTGTTCGAGCACGACGACCGCGGCCTTGCCCTTGTCCCACACGTCGGCGACACGCGAGGAGACCCGCGCCGCGCCCGACGTCGGGATGGGAGCGTGCAGCGTCAGCGACTGACCACCGTGCAGGATCTTCCGAAGATCGATGTCGATGCCCGGCATGTTCATCCCGGCAGGCCTCAGGTTGCCTGCCGAGATGCCCTGGCCCGCGACCATTGCGAACGTCGGCAGGACCCGCAGGCCCTTCTCGTAGACCCAGCCGAGCTCGGCCGGATCCAGCGAGTTCACGCCGGCACCCAGGCCCAGGTGGTAGAGCAACACGTCACGCTCGGTCCAGTTGGCCTCGCGGACGGTGGGTTCGGCGGCCAGCGCGGCCGCCACATCGATCGGCATGCTGACTACGACTCCTTCGAGATGGTCCCGGCCCGGTACAGCGTGACCACGCACGCGCCACCGAGACCGAGGTTGTGCTGCAGGCCCACCCGGGCGCCGTCGACCTGGCGGGCATCCGCCTTGCCGCGCAGCTGCCAGGTCAGCTCGGCGCACTGCGCCAGGCCGGTGGCACCCAGCGGATGCCCCTTCGAGATCAGACCACCGGACGGGTTGACCACCCACTGGCCGCCGTACGTGGTGGCGCCGGACTCGACGAGCTTGCCGCCCTCGCCCGCACCACACAGGCCGAGGCCCTCGTACGTGATGATCTCGTTGATCGCGAAGCAGTCGTGCAGTTCGATGACGTCGACGTCCTCGATGGTGAGACCGGACTCGGCGAACACCTGCTCGGCCGCGGCCCGCGTCATCGGGGCGCCGACCACGTCGATCATCGACCTTTCGGCGAACGCCTCCGCGGTGTCCGTGGTGAGCGCCTGCGCCACGATCTCGATCGCCTGGTCCTCGAGGCCGTGCTCACGCACGAAGCGCTCGCTGACGACGATCGCGGCGCCCGCACCGTCCGAGGTGGGCGAGCACTGCGAGCGGGTGAGCGGCGCATGGATCATCTTGTCGTCCAGTACCTGCTGGAGCGTGTACTCGTCGCGGAACTGTGCGTACGGGTTGTTCACGGAGTGCTTGTGGTTCTTCACCGCCACGGACGCGATCTGCTCGACGGTGGTGCCGTAGCGCTCCATGTGCTCGAGCGCGGCGTTGCCGAACAGCTGCGCCGTCATGGGACCGCGGCCCCACTCGTGCTTGGCCGTCATGATCTTCAGGTGATCGTCGAGCGTGGAGACCTTCGGCACGGTGCCGTCGCCGACGAGCGACTTCTTGGTCATCTTCTCGAAACCGACTGCGAGCGCGACGTCGACGATGCCGCCCTGCACCCACTCGCGCGCCATCATGAGCGCATTCGAGCCGGTGGCGCAGTTGTTGTGGACGTTGACGATCGGGATTCCGGTCAGCCCCGTCTCGTACAGCGCCCGCTGGCCGGCGCACGACGGCTGGAAGACGTAGCCGACCGCGGCGCGCTGCACCTGGTCGTACGAGACGCCCGCGTCCGCGAGTGCGGCGCCAACGGCCTCGGACACCATGTCCGGGTACTCCCAGTCGCGGCTCTCGATCTTCTCGAACTTGGTCATGCCGACGCCGACAACGAAGGTGCGATTCATAACTGTTGCTACTTTCCGGGCTCGGGGTCTCGGGGGAGACCCAGGATTCGCTCGCCGATGATGTTCAGCTGCACATTGGTGGTACCACCCGCAATGGACATGCACTGCGAGTTCAGGAACATCTGCGTGCTCGACATCCGGTCCTGCTCGCCGAGCAGGGCTCGTGGGCCTGCCCAGTCCATCGCGACCTCCCACACCTGTTGGATGTGCTCGACGCCGAGCAGTTTCGCGATGGACGATTCGGCGCCGGGCTGGGCGCCGGTGAGGGAGCGCAGGGTGGTGCGCAGGCCCATCAGGCCACCGGACTGCGCGTCGCACAGCACCTTGCCGAGAACGGTCATCTGTTCGGCATCGAGCCCACCCGGGATCTCGGCGGCCAGGTCGAGCAGCGCCTCGCCACCCGAGCCGAGGGAGGAGTCGTTCGACAGGGACACCCGTTCGTTGGCGAGGGTGGTGCGGGCCAGCTTCCAGCCGTCGCCGGGCTCGCCGACCAGGCATTCGTCGGGGACGAAGACGTCGTCGAAGAACACCTCGTTGAACAGGGCCTCGCCGGTGATCTCGCGCAGCGGGCGGATGTCGAGGCCGCTGCCCTTGATGTCGATCAGGAAGTAGGACAGGCCCTTGTGCTTGGGGACGTCGGCGTCGGTGCGGGCCAGGCAGATGCCCCAGTCGGCCTCGCGGGCCATCGAGGTCCACACCTTCTGGCCGGTGAGCTTCCATCCTCCGTCGACCTTGGTGGCCTTGGTCGCCAGACCGGCCAGGTCGGAACCCGCGCCCGGCTCCGAGAACAACTGACACCACACGATGTCACCGCGCAGCGACGGCGGAACGAGCCGCTCGATCTGCTCGGCGTTGCCGTGCGCGATCAGCGTCGGGATCACCCAGTTGCCGATGATCATGTCGTGCGGCACCAGGTCGGCGCCGCGGAGTTCCTCGGCGATCACGAGCTGGGTGACGGCATCGGCGCTCTTGCCCCACGGAGCGGGCAGATGCGGTGAGGTGTAACCCTTCTCGGCGAGGTACGCCTTGCGCTCGGCGCCCGCGAGAATGGTGGCCGGGGCGAGCTCGGCGCGGACGTCGGCGCGTATCTGCTCCGCCTCCGGCGGCAGCTCCACGCTCAGGACACGGCGGGCACCCTCGACCGTCAGCTGTGCGACCCGACGCTTCCACGACGCCGTCGACCCCAGCAGGATCCGCAGCGACTGCGCGCGGCGCAGGTACAGGTGCGCGTCGTGCTCCCACGTGTAGCCGATGCCGCCGAGGATCTGGATGCAGTCCTTGGTGACCTGGAACGCCGCCTCCGGTGCCACCGCGCCTGCGACGGCCGCGGCCAGCGAGGCCTCGGCCGCGTCGACGTCCTCGCCCAGCGCACGGGCGGCGTCCCACGCGGTGACGCGGGCCTGCTCGGCCTGGGCGAGCATGCGGGCGGCCTTGTGTTTGACGCCCTGGAACTGGCCGATCACCCGACCGAACTGCTGACGCACCCGCGCGTAATCGGCGGCGGACGTGGTGGCCCAGTCCGCGAGACCGGCGGCCTCGGCCGCAAACAGCGTCGCCGCGATGTCGCGGACGCGCCGCGAATCCAGTTCCAGCACATCACCGTCGGCGAGTTCGAGGCCGTCGACGGTGATCTCGGCGTTGCGGCGCACCACATCGTGGCTGGGGAGGTCGGTCACCTCGAGACGGTCGCGGTCGACGAGCACGAACACGAGGCCGCCGGTGGTGTCGGTGGCGGCGAGCAGGAACACGTCGCCCACCTGGCCGCCGAGGACATGGCTCGACGTGCCCGACA
>NZ_KK366016.1:107333-119065 GCF_000686785.1 Rhodococcus sp. UNC363MFTsu5.1 | reverse complement strand
TGCCGTCGGCCAGACCGGCGAGTTCGGTGGTGCGGCCGGCCTCGTTCAGTACCGCGGAGACGATCACGGTCGGCAGGAACGGGCCGGGCACCATCGCGCGGCCGAGTTCCTCGGCGACGATGGCGGTTTCGAGCAGCCCGTAACCGGCGCCGCCTACCTCCTCGGGCAGGTGCAAGCCCAGCAGGCCGAGCTCGGCGAGCGAACCCCAGAAGGCGGGGCGGGTCTCGCTCTTGGCCTCGACGGCCCCACGGATCACGGTCGGGGTGGCGTGCCGGGCCGCCCAGCCGCGCACGGAATCGCGGAGTTCGCGGTCCTCGTCAGTCATTCCAATGGTCATGAACATTCCTCAGAAATAGGGGGAATCGATGTCGGATGCGGTCCGAGTGGTCAACCAGCGGCTTCGAGAGTTGCCTTCGCCCAGCGGTAGTCCGCCTTTCCGCTTGGCGAGCGGACAATTTCGGGGACCACCACCACGGTGCGCGGCACCTTGTAGCCGGCGATGTGCGCGCGGCAGTGCGCGATGAGATCGTCGCGGCCGGGTGCGGCGACGCCGTCGCGGGCCTGGATCACCGCCGAGACCCGCTGGCCATAGGTCGGATCGGGGATCCCGGCGACGACCGCGTCGAGCACGTCGGGATGAGCCTTGATCGCCTCCTCGACTTCCTCGGCGTACACCTTCTCGCCGCCGGTGTTGATGCACGAGGAGCCGCGGCCGAGGACGACGATCGAGCCGTCCTCCTCGACGCGGGCGAGGTCACCGAGCACGGACAGGCGGACACCGTCGACCACCGGGAACGTCGCTGCGCTCTTCTCCGGATCGCCGAAGTACCCGATCGGGACGTGCCCGACGCGGGCGAGGTAGCCGATCTCGTCCGAGCCGGGAACGATCGTCGCGAAGTCGGCATCGACGACACGCACCTTCGGTGACGGCGCCATTCGCAGCAGCCCGTCCTCGCTCGCCTTGAGCTCGCCATCGTTCCCGGACTCGGATGACCCGAAACCGTTGCGCAATACCACATTCGGAAGAAGCTCCTGCAGTTGCTCGCGCACGCTGGCCGACCAGAGCGCTCCGCCGGAGCCGATGGCCCACAACGAGCTGAGATCGAAGCGGTCACGGTTCTCGGCGATGGCATCGGCGAGCGGCCTTGCGATCGCGTCGCCGACGAGCTGAACGCAGCGGAGCTTGTGCTTCTCGATGAGCCTGAGCGCCTCGACGGGCTCGAACTTGGGCATGAGCACATGCTTGGAGCCCATGAACATGCAGGTGAACAGCGAGTAGGACGCCGCGCCGTGCATGAGCGGCGCGGTGAGCAGGTAGGACAGCGGGTCCGCGTTGGCGGCCGCGGCGGCCGCCAGTTCGGCGCCGGACAGAAACGGCGCCCCCATGAGGTTGCCCCCGCTCAGAGCGGCGAAGTAGAAGTCCTCGTGACGCCACATGACGCCCTTGGGCATGCCGGTGGTGCCGCCGGTGTAGATGATGTATCGGTCGTCGCTGCTGCGCTCGGGGAAGTCTCGTCCGGGTGACTGGTCGGCGACGGCGGTGTGGAAGTCGACCACCGAAACACCCGCCGCCGCGGCGGCGGCCGCGAGGGCGGGTCCGGCAGGCTCGCCGATGAGCACGATATGTTGCAGCGTGGGGCATTTGGGCAGCACCTCTGCGATGACGTCGCTGAACTCGCCGTCCGCGACCACAGCGGCCAGTTGCGCGTTGTTGTAGAGGTACGTCAGCTCGGCGTCGATGTAGCGGTAGTTGACGTTGACCGGGACCGCGCGCACCTTGAGGCAGCCGAGCAGCGACTCGACGTACTCGATGCTGTTGCGGCCGTGGAGTCCGACGTGTGCGCCGGGCTGGATGCCCTGAGCGGCGAGGTGGTGCGCGATGCGGTTCGCGCCGGCATCGAACTCGATGAACGTCCGGGTGTCGTCGCCGCACACGAGTGCGATCTTGTCTGGAACCCCATCGATGAGCGCTTCGGTGAGATCCGCGAGGTTGAGTGACATGGTGGGTCCTTCAGGGGTATTCGCACGGTGAGAAAGGTGTGCGGTGGTCTGATGCGGCGAAGCGCAATGACGGATTGCTGGCGCTCGGCCCGGAGAACATGGCGTGACTTGTCGTCACGGAGTGGGCGGAGCGAGGCTGATGGGTTCGGCGACACCAGTTCCGGTGCCTGTGCTGGGTGAGGTCTCGAGGATGGCGACGCAGCTGTCGATGAGATCGGTGACGGTCGCCGTTCGCTGGTCTGACGTGCGGTCGCTGTTCTCGTGCGCGGCGAGTACGGCGATGCTGAACACGACCACGTTCAGGGCGCGCCACTTCGCGATCTCGGGTGGTGCGGAGCAGGCATCGCCCATCAATTGAAGTACGCGCCGGTAACTTTCCGAGCTCAGGTTCTGCTTGATCAGATCTGCCAGCGCTGGGTCGAACAGCGCCTGGACCAGGAACCGGGCATACCGGCTTCCGGGACGGCTGAGCGTCTCGGAAGCCAGCGGCCACACCATCGCCTCCACGGCCTGACGCGCGGTCAGCGGGGTTCCGTGGGCCTCCATCTCCTCGAGTAGCGCCTGCCGCCGGGTATTCACGGCGGACCCGCGCGCCTCGACCACCGCCTCGATCAGTCCCTCCCGGGACCCGAAGTGGTATTTCGCGGCCGACTTGTTCGATTGCCCCGCCGCGATCTGGACGTCCTTGAGTGTCAGTGCGGGAATTCCTCTTTCGGCAACGATCTGTTCGGCTGCGTCGATCATGGCCTCGCGCGATGTGGTCCGGGTCACAAGGGGCAGATTAAGGTCGCGTCCTTATTTCTGTCAATGCCGGATCCATGGCGGCGGCTGCGTCACGGGCGGACGAATGCGAGAACCCGCAGTGCCGGAAGGTGTTCACTGGTAGAGACCGGCCCCGATCTCGATCTCATCGCGGGGTCGCGATGAGTTTCGGTCGGCCGGCGAGTCTGTATGGATGACGACGTACAAAACGAGAGGTGGGGACCATGACCGATAGCGCGGTCCAGGAGGACTTCGCTCCACTGGCGGAGCCGTATCGGCGCGAGCTACTGGCGCACTGTTACCGGATGTCCGGTTCGGTGCACGACGCCGAGGACCTGGTCCAGGAGGTGTACCTGAAGGCGTGGCGCGCGTACGAGAAGTTCGAGGGGCGCTCGTCGCTGCGCACCTGGTTGTACCGGATCGCGACGACCACCTGCCTGACCGCGCTGGAGAGCAAGGGCAAGCGCCCGCTGCCCACCGGACTCGGCGCGCCGAGCTCGGACCCGGCGGGCGAGCTCGTCGAGCAGGGCGAGGTGCCCTGGCTCGAGCCGATCCCCGACGCCCTGCTCGGCACCGCCGCCAGCGACCCCGCGGTGGTCGCCACCTCCCGCGAGAGCATCCGGCTGGCGCTGATCGCCGCGCTCCAGTTCCTGCCGCCGAAGCAGCGGGCCGTGCTGATCCTGCGCGAGGTGCTGGCCTGGCCTGCCGCGGAGGTGGGGGAGCTGCTCGGTATCAGCACCGCGGCCGTGAACAGCGCGCTGCAGCGGGCCCGGGCGCAGATCGATCAGGCCTCACCCGCGGAGGACGCCGTCGTGGAGCCCGTTGCGCCGGATCAGCGCGAGCTGCTCGACCGGTACATGGCGGCCTTCGAGACCTACGACATGGCCGCGCTCAAGGAGCTGTTCACCCAGGATGCCGTCTGGGAGATGCCGCCCTTCGTCGGCTGGTACCAGGGTCCCGACGCGATCCGCACCCTGATCGAGAACAACTGTCCCGCACAGGGTCCGGGGGACATGAAGCTGATCCCCACGGTGTCGAACGGGCAGCCCGCGTTCGCGATGTACATGCGGGACCCCGATGGCGGATACTCCGCCTTCCAGCTGCAGGTGGTCTCGCTGGGGCCGTCCGGGATCGGCCATGTGACCGTGTTCTTCGACGTGTCGCTGTTCGGCAAGTTCGGACTGCCCGAGACGCTGCCGGCCGGGTCATGACCGGCGCCGCGGTGGCGTGGCCCTTGGCCGACCCGGTCGCGTTGCTGGAACGTTCGATCGCCTACACGGTGGGCAGCCTGCAGCTCGTGACCGAGGAGTCGATGGGCGGGGCCACCCCTTGCCGCGGGTGGGACCTGCGAGAGCTGTTGGCGCACATGAACGACGCCCTCGGCACCTTGCAGGAGGCCGCCCTGGACCACCACATCGCGCTGGCGCCCGCCGCGGCCGGCCCCGATCCCGCAGCCGATCCCGTTGCGGCGCTGTGCGATCGCGCCTGCCGACTGCTCGGGTCGTGGGCGCGCTCGGGCGATCCCGAGGGGATCCAGATCGGTGGCGTCTCGATGGCGGCGGGCATCGTGCCCGCCGCCGGTGCGCTGGAGATCGCCGTGCACGGGTGGGACGTCGCAAGGGCATGCGGGCGCGACCGGCCGATCCCGCCGGACCTCGCCGAGGAATTGCTCACCTGTGCAACGCTTTTCGTCAGTGATGCGGACCGTCCGGCCCGCTTCGCCGCCCCCGTCGAGATCCCGGCGGGGGCGGGACCGGGGGAGCGGCTGCTGGCCCTCCTCGGCCGGGATCCGCGAGCCTAGGAGCCCGCGATGGCCCTGAGCACCTCGAACGTCGCCTGTTCGTCCTGCTCGGTGCCGTGGTCGCTGAGCTTGACGATGACGGTGCCGGTGGCCGGGTCGACATAGGTGTACTGACCGTAGACGCCGAGCGCGGACAGGTCCGGGCTGTCGGGGGTGGGGTGCCACCACTGCGCGGAATAGCCCCAGTTCTCGTTCGTGACCCGGTGCGGGGCAGGGGTGCTGATGCGTTCGATCCACGCGGGCGGGACGACCTGGGTGTCACCTGCGCGCCCACCGTCGAGGACGAGCCGGCCGATCTTGGCGTAGTCGCGGGCGGTCGCGTTGAGGCAGCAGAACGCCTTTTCCTGGCCGCCGGGCCGGTCGAGATTCCAGGTGGCGTCGTCCTCGGCGCCGATCGGGGCCCACAGGTTCCGCTCGAGCAGCTCGGTGAGCGGCTTGCCCTCGACCCGGGCCAGTATCTGTCCGAGGAGCTGGGTCTCGACGCTCCGGTAGTCGCCCTCGCTGCCGGGGGTGTACGTGACCTCGCGGTGGTCGGCGACGAATTCGTCGAGGTCCTGGGTCAGGTACATCCGGGCCGTGCCGGTCAGCGGCCAGTACGGGTTGTAGTTCTCGGACACGTCGACGCCCGCGGTCATGTCCAGCAGGTGCCGCACCGTCACGGTGTCGTACTCGCCGCCGGTCGCGAGCTCCGGCAGGACGTCGACGAGCCGGTCGTCCTCGCGGAGCTTGCCCGCGTCGATCGCCTGCCCGATCATCAGCGAGACGACCGACTTGGCCATCGACCACGACGACAGCGGCGTCGTGGCCTCGACACCGTCGCGGTACCACTCGTGGGTGAGGGCGCCGTCGCGGAGCACCAGGAAGGCGTTGGTGTGGGTGGTCTCGAGGAACTGCGCGACCGGGATCTGTTCGCCCTTCCACGGCACCGTCTCGGGCAGCGGAGTCGGGTTCGCCTGCAGCGGAGCGGGATCGGGCGATGCCGCCACCGCGCGGGAGGGATACAGCTCGCCCTGCTTCGACGGTGCCTCGGTCAGCAGCCGGACCAGGGTCGGCGGCGCCGGGATCTCGAGCACCGCGGCGGCGGCGTAGGTCGCCGCCACCAGCGTCGCGGCGACCACCGGGACGACGATCGCGGCCGTGCGCAGCCGGGAGCGCGTACGCGGGGCCCCTGGCTCGGCGGCGGGAGCCTCGCCGACGGTGGTGGCGGGCTCGGTGGTGGTGCTTGGCTCGGTCATGCGTTGCTGATCCTCGATCTCGGGGGTGGTGGGTCGGTGGCGCCGTGCTGGCGTGGTCAGGCCGTGCGCTCGCGCGTGGTCGCGGCGTCGGCCCTGGCGTCGACGGCCGTCCAGAACGCCTCGATCAGGGTGTCGAGCACCAGGTCCGGGCTCAGCTCGGCGAGGGCGGGGGCGTGTGCCGCGATCGCGGGATACCTCGCCGGGTCCGCGCCGACGTACTCGTGGGCCCAGGCGCGTTCGTCGCCCGCGCGCAGCGTGTCCGGCAGCATCGCGTAGCCGGCCCGCATCCCCGCGTAGGACAGCACGGACTCGGCCAGCATCCGTTGGTAGCGGACCACATCCGCCGGCTCGAGCCCCAGCTCGTCGAGCGCGGTGAGCATCATCTCGACAAGGGCGAACTCGCCGGGGCCGCGGGTGGTGCGCGGGGCGACGGCGGCACCGACATGGGGGTGCTCGGTGAACACCGCGACCACCGCGCCTGCGAGGTGTTCCATCCGCTGCTTCGGGCCGAGCCCGGCGGGGACGCGCTCGTGCGCCATCGTCAGCAGCCGGTCGCCGACCGCGCGCAGGAGCGCGTCCTTGTCGGCGAAGTGTCGCCACACCGCCGACCGGTCGACCCCGAGCTCCTCGCCGAGCGCGCGCCCGGTCAGCCCGTCCGGGCGGCCCCGCGCGGCGATCCGAACGGCGGCGTCCACGATCACCTCGGGCGTCAACCGTGTGCGCGAACCGTCGTCGACCATCGTGTGCTCCCTCTCATGACGCCACACCAGTGATGTCATCAATGATGACATCACTGGTGTGGCGGCGGGAGGCGGTTCGCGAAAGCGCTATGCGGCGCCCTCCCAGGCGAACGGCGCGAACGCCTCGTCCAGGGGCGCGTCGGTCATCCGGTTGGCGAAGGTGGACAGCGTGTAGGCCCCGACCCCCAGCACCACCTCGAGGGCGTTGCGGCGCGTGTATCCATGGTCGAGGAACGCCTGCATCTGCGCCTCGCTCACGCCGCCCGCCGCGTCCAGGACTGCGAGCGTGAACACGCGGATGGCCTCGAGCCGCGGGTCCGCGAGCGGCTTCCGGGCGCGTAGGGCCGTGACCAGCTCCTCCGGCGCCGCGGCCCGGGTGAGTGAGGCGGTGTGCAGTGCGACGCAGACGTGACACTCGTTGCGCGTCGCGATGGTCAGCACCAGCACCTCGCGTTCGAGCTCGGTGAGCGTGCCGCGCTCGAACAGGGCGTTCGAGCGGGTGAAGGCCTGCAGCAGCTCCGGCGATTCCGACATGAGCGCCACGGGGGCAGGCAGGAAACCGAACTTCCCCTCGATGGCCGCCATGGTCGGGCGAACGGCGGCGGGGGCGGACTGGGCGGTGTGATGGGTGAAGGGCATCTCGGACCTCTCCGCGGTAGTATCGTCAACGTGGTTGTCTATATAGTAAACATGGTTGTCGATATTCGGCAAGGGGTGCGCCGTGACCGTTGACGAGACCCCCGGCTACGAACTGCCGCTGTTGCTGTTCGCCGGGTTCCGGACGCTGATCGACGAGGTACACCGCCAGCTGGCGGAGGAGGGGCATCCCGACATGCGCCCCGCCTATGGATTCGCGATGCAGGCGATCGGGGTCGAGGGGACCAACGCGAGCGAGTTGGGGCGCAGGCTCGGTGTCTCCAAGCAGGCGGCGGGCAAGACGGTCGATCGGCTCGAGGGCCTCGGCTACGTCGCGCGGGAGAGCGACCCGTCGGACGCGCGCAGCAAGCGGGTGGTGCTCACCGAACGAGGGCTCGACAGCCTGCGACGCTCCGCGGTCGTCTTCGACCGGTTGCGGGCGGACTGGGCTGCGGCGATCGGGCCGGAACGGCTGCGCGCGCTCGAGTCGGACCTGCGCACCGTCACCGCTGGTCAGGGCTTCCGTCTCGATGCGCAGGCCTGGTTCGGCGGATAATTGACCGGTGCGCGATGAGTTTCGCGGCCGCCGCCGGTCTATATGGCAACCGCTTCGCGCGCCGTGCACGAAGCAAGCCAGCATCGGAGCCCGCCATGACCACCACGCCGCACACCATGACCACCGCACCGGGCGCCGGTGTCGCCGCCGCCCCCTCCCGACGGGCCCGGATCGCCGGCCTCGTCCTCAGCGGACTGGCCGTCGTGTTCTTCCTCTTCGACTCGCTCACCCACATCGCGAACGTCGAGCAGGTGCGCACGGCGATGGCCGAGCTCGGGTTCGACCCCAGCTTGAACAGGGTCTTCGGCGTGGTGCTGCTGATCTGCCTCGCCCTCTACGTCCTGCCGGTCACGTCGATCCTCGGCGCGGTCCTGCTGACCGGCTACCTCGGCGGGGCCGTGGCCACGAACCTGGTCACCGAGCAGCCCATCCTGAGCAACACCCTCGCCCCGATCTACTTCGGCTTCCTGGTCTGGGGCGGGCTGTACCTGCGCGACCTGCGGGTGCGGGCGATCATGCCGCTCGTCCGCGGCTGACCCGGCACCGAATCCGTCCCCCACACCGAACCGGTGTGGGGGACAGCCGTGTTCAGCCGACCCGGGTGACGACCACGAACGGTCCGACCTCGGTGGTGGTGAACCGGGGGTCGTCGAACAGCTTCTCCGGGAAGGTCACGGTGTAGCGGCGCACGTTCGGGTCGTTCGGGTACACGTCCTCGGCCAGGCGCAGGGTGTAGCCGTCCGCCCCCTTCCGGAAGACGAACACATCCGGTGTGCGCCATGGGCTTTCGTCCATGGCCTGGACCAGTGCGTCGGGGCTCTCGGTCTCGGCCCAGTCGGCGATCGCGGCGGCGCGGCGGTCGAACTGCGCCAACGGGTTGGCGTAGTGCGAGGTCAGCCCCTGGAAGCCGAGGTACGGGTAGTAGCTGAGGAAGCTGGTGTCGGCGGTGAGCACCACGGTGTCGGAGCGGGGCCCCGGTCGCTGCGCGGTGATGGCAGCGTCGACCTCGTCGTAGTAGGAGGCGGCGCCGGGCGGCCGCTTGTCCGCCCGCTCGCCGTTGCCGTCGGTGTCGGTGTACGCGATGGTGATCTCCGAGGCGAGCACCTGCGGGATGTTCTGTGCGAACGCCACCGCACCCAGCGCGCCGATCGCGACGATCGCGGCCCGGACCCGCGGGTTCTCGCTGGTCGCCAGGATCGTCCAACGTGCGAAGTCGAGGAACCCGAAAACGCCTGCGGCGCCGAGCAGTACCAGCAGCACCGGTTCGAGGCGGAAGGACAGCAGGGTGTTGCCGATCGCCGTCACGGTCATCGAGAGCAGCCACCAGGCGTACACGGCGACGACGCCGATCCCGAGCGCCTGCGCGCGCCGGGAGGAGGCGACGCGGCCGACCAGCCACACCGTGCCGAGCAGACACAGCCCGCCGATCAGCGAGAAATGGAACATCGGCAGGGGCAGCCGGGCACCGGCATCGGGCAGGTAGTGCAACGCCGTGCCCGAGCTCGCGGTCGGGCCGGTGCGCATCGCGTTCAGGTACGGCAGCCACACGATCAACGCGATGAGCCCGGCGATCACCCCCGCCACCGCGAGTCGGAGCAGCGGGTCAAGCGCCGCCCTGATCCCGTTCGCGCGCACCGCGAGCGCGGCGGCGAGCAGGGCCATCAGCGTCACCGCGAACGCGGCCCAGCCGAGGTAGAGGGTGTAGAAGGTGGCGGCAATGCCGAGGAAGATGCCGGTCCCGACGATCGCGCCCCAGCCGTCGGCTCCGCTCCGCGCCGGTCGGTACAGCCCGCCCCAGGCCAGCACCAGCACCGGTGGCAGCAGCACCACGAGGACCGCGCTGTACGCCTCGGGAGACGCGTAGGCCAGCGCGATGGCCGTCACCGCCGTCGCGACCAGCACCGCCACGTGGTCGCGGATGAGCTTCGACCACAACACCAGTGACACGACGGACGCCACCGCGATGGAGGCGATCGCATACGGCTTGAACACCTCCCAGCCGTCCATGCCGAGCAGGTTCGCGACCCGGCCGCCGACCCAGAACCAGCCCGCCGGGTAGAACGAGGGCAGGTCCGCATAGGTCATGTCGTCGAGCCGGGCCGTGTCCGTCATCCGGGTGAGGAACTCGGTGCGGAACTCCTGGTCCACCGAGATGCCGTGCAGGTACAGCTTCGTCGCGGCCAGCGGCATCCCGATTGTGACGGTAACGAAGCCGGACAGGGCGCCCCAGGACAGCAGCTTCGCCGCGACCGCCGCGCGCCGGGCCCGCAGCAGCCACACCGACAGCGCCAGGGCCGCCAGCGTCACGACCTGACCGACCGTGGTCAGTGCCTGGGTGACGTTGGAGGAATTGAACGCAGGCCAGTCCACCAGCCCGAGGGCGATCAGCCCGACGGCGGCGACTGCGGACGCGACGACCGCCGCCAGCCCCATCTCCCCGGCGGTGGACACCGCGGCCCGCAGCGGATCCCTGCGGGCCGCGGACGTGCTCGGTGCTGTGTCGGGGATCGGAGCTGCGGGAGCGTCAGTCACGGACACTGAGCTTAGTGAACCGTGGGAAAGCCGGACGCGAGCGCCGCAGATCGGCCGCCGCTGACCCTTGCCCGGGTCCCGGGGTGGCCGAATCGGCACCCTTGGGTGCCTGTTGATGCGGCCCGCCCGGCCCCATATTGGTGTTAGTCCCCCCGACCGAACACCGACGGAAAGCCACCCATGATCTCTCGAACCGTGAAGACGCTCGGCGTCTCGTTACTCGTCGCCGCGGGGTCGATCGGCGCCACCGCCTCGGTCGCCCATGCGGAGGTCCAGGGCTCTCCCGCTCGAACGCAGGCGGCCGTCTGTGTTCACGACGGCAAGGAATACAGCGTCGGCAGCAAGATCTATCTCCCGGACGGCAGCTACCAGACCTGTGAGAGCAACGGCGCATGGCGGCGGGTCATGCCGGGATGAGCGCCGCGCCGCGCTCGCTCAGCGCGGCGTCGGCAGGGTCCGGTCAGTCCCACTGCTCGTCCGCCAGCGAGGCGACAGGCGCAGGCTTGCCGATCAGGGCCAGGGCGATGAAGAAGTTGATCTGGCCGATCGCGATGGTGAGGGTGGCCAGCGCCTTCTCGTCGTAGTGCCTGGCCGCCTCTGCGTACAGCTCGTCGCTGACGCGCTCCTTGCCTTGCAGGGCGGGCTGGAGGACCGCCTCCACCAGGGCCAGCGCCGCTCGCTCGGCGTCGGTGAAGTACGGGGCGTCCTGCCAGGACGACACGGCCGTGATGCGCTCCTCGGACTCCCCGGCCTTGCGGAGGAAACCGGTGTTCAGGATGGTCAGGTAGGTGTTGCCGACGATCTGCCCGGCGCGCAGGTGGACCAGGCTCATCGTGGCGCGGGGGACCGAGTGGTTGCCTGTGGCACGGAACAGGGCGGCGCTGATGTCCTTCAGTTCCGGCACGAACTCGCCGGGGTTGGGCATCCGCGAGATGGAGGTGGTGTTCGTCATGGCTGCTGCTCCCTATCGGTTGGCGTCTACACAGCACTGACGGACTGGGCGGCGGGAGTGTGACAGGTTCCCGGAGATCTTTTTTGCGGGGAGGTGCCCAGCCGATCGGGCCCGACCGAGGTCGAGGGTTCACCCGCCACGACGAATCGGCCCCACCACGGTGCACGTGGTGGGGCCGATTCGTGGCGTGAAGTCGCGGGGCTAGATGTACTGCCCAGGGACGTTGGTCAAGCGGCTGAAGGGAACGTGCCTGCCGATGGCTGAGTGTTGCCGGTGGTGATTGTAGGTGTGCAGCCACCCCGGCAGCGCGGTCCGTCGGGCTTGTTCTGACTGATAGTGGCGTGCGAACGCCCCTTCAGCGGCCATCGTGCGGTGGAAGCGTTCGATCTTGCCGTTTGTCTGTGGCCGGTAGGGACGGGTGTATTTGGGTTTGATGTCCAGTTCGGTGCAGGTCTGCTTCCACAAGGCGGATCGGTAGCAGCTCCCGTTGTCGGACAGGACCCGTTCGATGGTGACG